>NZ_JBTKVX010000028.1:0-44357 GCF_054457175.1 Flavobacterium hauense | reverse complement strand
GGGGTATTACCGGTGGTACAGGTACATTAATACAAAACAACCAGGTGGGTTTTGCTCCAAACGCTTTCTATGTACTGGAACAGGCGTATGATGCCAGCGGACACCCATTAGATGGTGTTTATGTAGACAGAAATGAAGACGGTATCATCAACGCTGATGACAAATACAGATTCCACAAACCTGCAGCCGATTTCTACTATGGCTTTAACACCGACTTTACCTATAAAAACTGGTGGTTATCTATGTCATGGAGAGGTAGCTACGGAAACTACAACTACAACAACGTATTCTCTAACTATGGTAACCAATCTGTAGGATTACCATCTAACGGTAACTACCTGAACAATGTACATAACAATGTGCAACAAACAGGATTTACATCTCCGCAATACCTTTCAGATTATTACGTACAGGATGCTTCTTTCTTAAGATGGGATAACGTGACTGTGGGTTATACTTTCAAGAACCTGTTTAACGACGGAAGTCAAATGAGAATTACCGGAGGCGTTCAGAATGTACTGGTTATTACAGATTACGACGGAATTGACCCTGAGATGTCAAGCGGTATAGACAATAACATTTACCCAAGGCCAAGAACCTATACGCTGGGCCTAAACATAAACTTCTAAAAAATGATTATGAACATGAAAAAATTTAATCTGAGATTAACCGGATTCGGGATTCTGCTTATGGCTTTTTCCCTGACATCTTGTACTGATGATCTAAATCAGACAGATCCGGCTAATGCAGCGAATGTTGGGGTAGAAGAATTTTATAAAAACCCGACAGCTTATAAGCAAACGCTTGCTAAACTATATGCAGGCCTTGCCACTACAGGACAGAATGGCCCTGCAGGTAGTCCGGATATTTCGGGTATTGACGAAGGAGCAAGCCAATATATCAGAGGTATGTGGCTTATGAACGAACTTACTACAGATGAAGCTGTTATTGCCTGGAATGACCAGACCATAAAAGACTTTCATTACCAGACATGGGGAGCGGGCGATGCTTTTATCAATGCAACCTTTAGCCGTCTTGATTTCCAGGTAAAAAACTGTAACGAGTTCCTTCGCCAGACTACTGAAGAAAAACTTAACGGAAGAGGTGTTTCGGCAGAATTAAAAGCTGAAATAGCTACTTACAGAGCAGAAGCACGTTTTTTAAGAGCGTTGAGCTACTGGCATTTCCTTGACCTTTTTGGAGGAAGAGTAGGTTTGGTTACTGAAGAAGACCCAACAGATTACTTCCTTCCTGAACAGGCTACAGCACAGGAAATGTTTGATTTCATCGATGCTGAGCTTACAGCGATAAACGATGAGCTAAAAGCTCCAAGAACAAATGTATATCCTCGAATAGATCAGGTTGCTGGCTGGATGCTTAAAGCGAAATTATACATGAACGCTAAAGCATACACCGGTTCAGAAAAGTATACTGATGCTATCCCGGTACTTACAAACATTATTGGTTCAGGATATCAGTTGCATTCTAACTGGAGAGAACTGTTCTATGCTGACAACGATAAGAACGGTTCACAAAATGAAGTTATCATGGCTGTTGCATTTGACGGTTTGAACACTAAAACATTTGGAGGTACTACTTTCTTAACGCACGCACCGGTAGGTGGATCAATGTCAAATACTGAATTTGGTATCAATGGTGGATGGGGCGGTATCCGTACAACATCTGCTTTTGTCTCAAAATTTGACACAGGCACTGCAGATCAGCGTTCTAACTTCCATACTGCTGGACAATCGTTAGTAATTAACGATATAGGAAATTTTGCAGACGGCTATGCTGTTAAAAAGTTCAAAAACGTTACTGTAAGCGGTAATCAGGGGTCAGATGCTTCGGGTGACTTTGTTGATGTTGATTTCCCTATGTTCAGGCTTGCTGACGCTTACCTGATGTATGCTGAATGTGCATTAAGAGGCGGTGGGGACACAGGTCTTGGACTTAACCTTATCAATCAGCTTCGTGAAAGGGCTTATGGCAACACTTCGGGCAATGTAAGCAGCTACGACCTGCAATTTATACTTGATGAAAGAGCACGTGAACTACACTGGGAAGGCCACAGAAGAACAGACCTTGTTCGTTTTGGTAAATTCACCGGAGGATCTTATATATGGCCATGGAAAGGAAATACTGCAAACGGAAGCCCTACGCCAAGTTTCAGGAACGTATTCCCAATCCCATCGAATGCAATAGCAGCTAACCCTCTTTTAACTCAAAACACAGGATATTAATAACCTATAGCAAAAAAGACAATGAAAACACTTAAATATACAATCCTATCGATGCTTGCAATGTTTGCAGTATCTTGTAATACAGACGATGTTGAGAACAGGCCGGTAGTAGCAGGCACAGATGCCCCGGTACTTGAGGCTCCTGAAGAAGGAAATACTTATGTTCTTAATCCGGAAACGCTTGACCTGCTTGCTGAAAGATTCGTATGGTCTACAGCCAACTTTGGTCAGGGCATAATCCCTAACTATGATCTTGAAATTGACGTTGCCGGTGATGAATTTGATACACCTTCGGTAATAGGAACGACAAATGGTGTAACGCAACTTGCGGTATCAACCAATGTTCTTAATTCAGCAATACAACGACTTGATGTAACTCCATTTGAGCCTTCTACTTTTCAGGTAAGGGTAAAAGCTTATGTAGGAGACAGCGTACTTTACAGTAATGCAGTGGAAATAACCGCAACTTCATTCAGCACAGATATCCCTATGCTTTGGATCCCGGGAGGCTATCAGGCTGCAAGCGGTTACGGAAACGACTGGACTCATGCTACAGCTCCAAAACTAAGTGCAGAATCTTTTGGCAAGAAAGACTTTGAAGGATACATGTATATCGCTAACGATATCACTAATCCAGACAACGGATTCAAATTTAGCGCTCAGGAAGGATGGACAGGTACAAACTATGGTAAAGGTGCAAATGATGGAGAGCTATCTACAGATGGTGGTAACCTGATTGCCAATGCAGGATATTACTGGGTAAAAGTGAGCACAGGCTCAACTCCACCAACCTATTCCATGACTGCTACACAATGGGGCGTTACAGGTTCAGGTACGCCTAACGGATGGCCGGACAATGGCGCTGTGGATCATGATATGACATACGATCCTGCAACAAAAGTTTGGAAAATTACGCTTACATTATCAGCTGGTGAGATCAAATTCCGTGCAAACGATGCGTGGGCTATAAACTATGGTGATGCAGGAACTGACGGTGTGCTTGATTTTAATGATGGTACCAATATCCCTGTAACTGCTGGAACTTATGAAATCAAACTTGATTTCAGTAATCCTAGACATTACACTTATACGCTTACTCCACAATAATAAATTACAAAGGGTTGTAACAATGTTACAACCCTTTTATTTTAAAAACATCTATGAAAAACATCACTACAATTCTATTTTTACTGATAGGCATCCTCGGATTTGGGCAGGCTACCACCACCCCATCTCCTGCAATTGCAAGCGGGCCTGTTACAGTAAATTTTGACAAAGCCGGTACGCCAATGGCGACCTATACCGGAACAATTTATGCCCACATTGGCCTTACGGTAGACGGTCAGGACTGGCAATTTGTAAAAGGAGCATGGGGAGACAATACAGTACAACCGGCTCTTAGCCTTGTATCAGGAACAACCTATAAACTGGACCTGACCCCTAATTTATATACTTACTTTGGAGTACCTACAACAAGTACCATTACTAAAATATGTGTTGTATTCAGGGCAGCTACAGGCAGTCCTCAAACATCAAACATCTTTTTAAATGTAGGCGCATTTCAGGTTAGCCTTAACACGCCTGTACAAAACAGCGTTACCTTGTTAAATTCAGGCGGAAGCCTTAATATTACCGCATCGAACACCGACGGTAATGCATCTTATAGCTTAAAAGCTAATGGCACAGTAATTAATACTAATGCTGCCACTACTAACTTTGCATACAATCACACCAATATAACAACCAACCAAAATTATGAGCTTACTGTTTCTAAGGGTTCAAACTCGGTTGTGAAAAACTTCTCTGTTATCGTAAATCCAAATACGGTTTCTGCCGCAATGCCTGAGGGTGTTGAAGACGGTATTACGTATAGCGATATTGATAACACAAAAGCTACCCTTGTACTTGATGCTCCGGGAAAAGACTATGTGTATGTAGCAGGAAGCTTCAATAACTGGACACCAACATTGGCCGATGCCATGAAAAAAGATCCTGTAAGCGGAAAATTCTGGCTTGAACTTACAGGACTTACTTCGGGAGATATCAACACTTATCAATACTGGGTAGTTGACGAAACTCCGCTTGCTAACTCGCCTAAAGTAGTAAAAACTGCCGACCCATATTCTACTCTTGTATTATCGCCTTATGATGATTCTGGAATATCACAAAGCACCTACCCTAACCTGCCTGCATATCCTTTGGGGCAGGAAAGAGAAGTAACGGTATTACAGACAGGACAAGCTGCTTATGACTGGCAGGTTACCAACTTTACAAAACCTAAAAAAGAAGACCTTGTTATTTATGAGGCTTTGGTAAGAGACTTTGATGCCGACAGGAACTATCAGGATCTTATTGATAAAATAGGCTATTTTACCAGTCTGGGCATAAACGCACTTGAGCTTATGCCGGTAATGGAATTTGAAGGCAATGAAAGCTGGGGTTACAACACCTCATTTCACATGGCGAATGATAAATTCTACGGGCCGTCTGACAAGCTAAAAGAACTGATAGACCTTTGCCACCAAAATGGTATTGCTGTGATACTTGACGTTGCCCTGAACCATGCCTTTGGACGCAACCCAATGGTACGTATGTGGATGGATGATGCTGACAGCGATGGATTTGGAAATCCTACTACCGAAAACCCTTATTTTAATACTGTTGCAAAACACAGTTACAATGTAGGCAATGACTTTAACCACCAACAGCCAAGAACTAAAAACTATGTAAAAAGAGTAGTTAGGCATTGGATAGAAGAGTACCATATTGATGGTTTCCGTTGGGATTTGACCAAAGGATTTACACAAAACTGTACAGCGTCAGATGAAACCTGTACCAATATGTACCAACAGGACAGGGTTGATGTACTGAAAGAATATGCCGATTATTCGTGGAGTCTTGACCCAACACATTACACTATTTTTGAACATCTGGGCACTGATGCCGAAGAAAAAGAATGGGCTAATTATAAATATGCCGAAGGTAAAGGGATCATGCTTTGGGGCAATCTGAACCACGCTTACAACCAGCTGACCATGGGCTATGCTGACCAGTCTAACATTGCACGTGTAGGACACATGGCACACTCAGGTTTTGAAGGCAAAAGGGTTGTAGGCTATGCCGAAAGCCATGATGAAGAAAGGGTCATGTATAAAAACATTCAGCATGGTAACAGTAATGCATCCTATAATGTAAAAGACCTTAACACGGCGCTTTCAAGAATGAGTGCTCAGGGAGCGGTATTTTTCATGGTTCCGGGGCCAAAGATGATATGGCAGTTTGGTGAACTTGGATGGGATCTTTCCATCTTTACCTGCAACAACGGCACCGTAAACCCAACAGGAGGCACCGATGGAGACTGTAAGCTTGACACCAAGCCACAGCCACAATGGACGGGCAACTGGCTGGAAAATGCAAACAGGAATAAAATATACTACGATTGGAAAAGGATGATACAGCTTAAGAAAGATGAAGCTGTATTTGAAGGCAACTATACTTTAGCTTCGGCTAATACACTTACGCCAAAAGTTTATATTTCAGATACAGCACTGCCTTCTACAGAGCTGAATAGCGTAGTGGTACTTTCAAACTTTGACGTAACTGCAAAATCCATCACACCGGATTTCCCAACCACAGGAACATGGTACAACCTTATGGATAATGCTCCATTTGAAGTAACAAGCACTACTGCAGCGATTAGCCTGCAGCCGGGCGAATTCAGGATTTATGGAAACAAAACTGTTGTTTTAGGAAACGATGAATACACTGTACAACAGGCTGCTTTATATCCTAACCCTACATCAGATGTATTTGCCTTGAACATTCCGTCTTCTAAAGTAGAGATATACTCGCTTACCGGGCAGCTGGTAAAGACATTTGGCCAGGCAACTGCTTTCAGCACATATGATGTAAGCAACCTTAAAACCGGAATTTACCTTGTTAAGGTTACAGATACTGATAACCGCCAGAGTACATTAAAACTTATCAGAAATTAAGTTGAGTTAGTTCTTTAAATATTCAAATTTTGCGAAGGGCTTCCGTTTTATTACGGGAGCTCTTTTGTTATATATATCTTAAAGATATATGAAAGTGATTTTCTGAGCGTTATTTTTATAAATACCAATCAGCAAAATCATAAGTATGAAAAAGATAATCCTGATTATATTCACAGCATCGCTGTTCACCATGTGTGGGACTTCTAAATCTGCCAAAGGCAGTACTAAACCCGAGGTGCAATACAAAGACGACTTCAGGTCGGCAACCGAAAAAGAAAAATCGGCCTTGCTCAAAAAACTCAACGCCACAGGAGCAAATCATTCGGTACTGATACTTACCCAAAATTATAAAGGTGAGCAGATAATCGTGTCCAACGAGCAAAAGACATTCTACAAGGAATATCCCATCTCTAACAAGAAAACGGGAATCGCAGATGAGCTGCGCATAGATAACACTACTGATACAAAAGTATATGACACCTTCAGTAAAAAAGAAGCTGTTATCTCAGCCAAAGAGGCACAGAAGCACAAATTCATCTACCTGATGAAGAATCCTCCGGGCGGCGACAGTCCTTTCAGGATTACATACAGTAATACATTGCGTCCATTAAAATAAAAAGGCGCGAATTTTAAACTTCGCGCCTTTTGCATTACCTTATCATTAGTATTACCAGATCACAACCCTTAAGTTTTCAGGCTGGTACATCTTGTCTCCCGGTTTAACACCAAAGGCTTCATAGAACTCAGGCACATTGGCTAGTGGTCCGTTAACACGGAATTGAGCCGGTGAATGTACATCGGTCATTATTTGCTGCATCAGCGATTCTTTCTTCATATTAAGCATCCAGGCATAACCGTATGCCATAAAATAACGCTGCATTGGTGTAAAGCCGCTTATCTTTTGATTGTTCTTGTATTGAGGAGTCTTTTTGAAAGCCTCTATTCCCATAACTACACCACCAAGGTCGGCAATATTCTCGCCCTGTGTGGCGTCGCCATTTACAAATTTACCGGGCAGTGCTTCAAACGTATTGAACTGCGCTACAATGCGTTTCGTTTTTTCTACAAACTTAGCTTTATCTTCTGCAGTCCACCAGTCATTAAGATTACCTTTTTCGTCAAATTGGCTGCCCTGGTCATCAAAGCCATGCGTAATTTCATGCCCAAAGGTTGAGCCGCCAATGATTCCGTACAAAACAGCATCATCCGGCATACCTGTAAATCCAGGAACGAGTATGTTACATGCAGGAACTACGATCTCATTATTGCTTGGGTCATAATATGCATTATAGGTTTGTGGATACATGCTCCATTCATTTCGATCAACAGGCTTGCCAAATTTAGTAACCATAAAATTGTACCTCCATTTGTTTACTACCAAAACATTGGTACAGTAAGAAGCACGCCCGATAGACACGCTGCTCATATCCTTCCATTTATCAGGATAGCCCACTTTCATTATGATCTTATCAAGTTTTTGCAATGCCTTTTTCTTGGTAGGCTCACTCATCCAGTCCAGCTTTTTAATATGGTCGGCATAAACATCCTTAATATTATTACCTATTTCAAGGAGTTTTTCTTTTGAGCCTTCAGGCAGGTAATCCTTAACATAGACCTGTCCTATAAGTTCGCCAAGCGAACTATTGGTTTGCTCTACTACCCTTTTCCAGCGTGGTTTTTGCTTTGCAACACCGCTTACTACAGTTCCGTAGAAATGAAAATTCTGTTTTTCTATATCGTTCCCCAAATAGGCTGCATAAGAATTTATCACATTCCATTTCAGGTAGGTTTTCCATTCCGGTAAGCTATAGCTTTTCAGGATTTTATTTAACGCAGTAAAAAACTCAGGCTGCCTTACGATCAGCGTATCAGCTTTTGTAATTCCAAGAGAAGGAAGTATGGCCTGCCAGTCGGCATTTGGAGTCAGTGCCTTAAACTGGGCAACTGTCATTTTATTATAATTCTTAACCGGATCACGAAGTGCTTCCAGCTTTCTCGATGATTTTGCCATTTCCGTTTCCATTTTCATAACCAGTGTTGCATTTGCCTTAGCTGTTGCAGCATCATTACCGGTTAATAAAAACATAGCTTCAAGGTGCTTAACATATTCGGCACGAATCTTCGTTGTTTCAGCATCCGTATTAAAATAGTAATCACGGTTCCCAAGGCCCAGGCCACCCTGGCTAAACGAAAGGGCATACTTAGAACTTATTTTATCGTCCTGGCTCACATAAAAATCATAAGCGGGATTACTTCCCATGGTGTGCAGGTATCCTATTGCGGTTGAAAGCGAAGGCACATCGGCAATTGCATCAATACGGCTCATCATCGCATCAAGAGGTTTTAACCCTTGTTTATCTACAGCAATGGTATCCATACCTGAACTGTAGAAATCGCCTATCTTTTGTTCGTTACTGCCTTTAGCTGCATTTTTATTGGCTGCAGATTTTTCGCAAATGTCTTTTACCTGCGCATTGATGGTATCACGGATGGTCATGAAAATACCATTACCGCGCTCGTTATCCGGAATTGGGTTCTTCTTGAACCAGCCACCATTAACATAATTGAAAAAATCCTGATTCGGACTCACAGTTGTATCCCTGTTTACTAACAAAGGATCGTTAAAGGCCAGTTCTTCTTTTTTTGAACAGCCCGTCAGCACAGCCGCCATCAAGAACGGAAACATTATTTTTTTTGCTGTAATCATATCTTTATTGCGTTTCTTATTAAGATAATCAAAGATATCTTTAATTATTAAGAAATATGCAAAACATAAATTTAAAAGTAATGAAATTCATACATTTACATTTTATTACAATCCAATGAAAAAACTCGATACTACCATATTAATTCTGTTATTGAGCATAGGCACAGTATTTACAGCTTTTAGCCAGAATAAAACTCCCTATCCCAAAGCAACAGAAACACAGATAAAACAAATTGAAGAAAACATTTTGCCTTGGGTACTCCTTAAAGACAGCCTCCCGATGACCCTTGAGGAAAGGATGAAATTCTATGGTGTAAACGGATTGAGTATCGCTGTGATTAAAGACTATAAAATGGTCTGGGCAAAAGGATATGGCTTTGCCGATGCCGCAGAAAAACGTATTGTAGACGAGAATACACTTTTTCAGGCGGCTTCCATAAGCAAGTCATTAAACGCGGTTGGAGTCTTAAAACTGGTACAGGATAAAAAAATTGACCTGGATACTGACATTAACAATTTTCTCAAAAGCTGGAAATTTCCTTACGATTCAGTTTCAAAAGGTAAAAAAATAACTGTAGCAAACCTGCTTAGCCATACCGGAGGAACCACAGTACATGGATTTCCAGGTTACACAAATAAAGAACTACTGCCAAAAACCACTGATATCCTGAATGGGAAAAAACCGGCTAATACTGAAGCGGTACGTTCTGAAACTGCTCCGGGGATAAAATTCAACTATTCAGGCGGAGGCACAACCATCACCCAACAAATAGTAGCAGACATCACAGGACAGGCGTATGATGATTATATGTGGAAAACTGTACTCAAACCCATAGGTATGATGAATAGCTCCTATACCCAGCCTCCATTGGCATCAAAAAAGAAACTACTGGCAACAGGCTATACTGCCGAGGGTATTGAAATTGAAGGCAAATACCATATATATCCCGAACAGGCGGCTGCCGGCTTGTGGACCAATCCTACTGATCTTTGCAAATACATTATAGAACTACAATTGTCCTATATAGGAAAATCGAATAAAGTATTAAACAGGAATACAGCCCGCACTATGCTTACACCTTACCTACCTAAAGATGAAGCAGCATTAGGCGTATTCATCTCAAAAGAAGGCAGCGAAGAGTATTTTTTACATGGCGGATCAAACGAAGGCTTCAGATGTCAGTACCTTGGAAGCATTGAAGGTGGCAATGGTGTGGTAGTAATGCTCAACAGTGACAATGGCGGCATTATGGAAGAGATCATTAACAGTGTTGCAACCGTATATAACTGGAAAGACTTTTACAAGCCTGTTGTAAAAACAGTTATCAAAGTACCCGAAACTATACTGGACACTTATATAGGTGATTACCAAAACGAAGAAACCAGCTTCAGCATTGTAAAAGAAAACGGAGCGCTATGGATGAAATTTCCATGGGCAACACAAAAGATGTACTTTACATCTAACGATGAGTTTTTCAGGTACGAAAACAAGAACACCCCAAGGTTTATAAAAGATGTACAGGGAAAAGTAAGCGGGATACAGTTTAGCGAAACTTTTTTTACCCCTAAAGTTAAATAACCCATTATTTTCATTTGTAACCTGTTACATTATCAATTAACGCATTGTTACATTATCCATATTGTCACATTGATTAATTGATGTATCTTTACCGCTCTCATCTTCAAAAAATTATCCTCTGGGAATAATTTTTTCTATCTATTTGAATTTCTAAGAAATAGTTGTACTTTTGCAACCCCTTTATTGGGGATGGAATGTTTAATTAAAATAATTTATTGTGAACACATTAAGCTACAAGACAGTTTCGGCTAACAAAGCTACCGCTGACAAACAGTGGATCGTTGTTGACGCTGAGGGTCATAATTTGGGCCGTTTTGCTTCTAAAGTTGCGATGCTTTTAAGAGGTAAATACAAAACAAATTATACACCGCACGTGGACTGTGGAGATAACGTAATCGTTATCAATGCAGAAAAGATCAACCTAACAGGTAACAAACTGGATGACAAAACGTACATCCGTCACACAGGTTACCCGGGTGGACAAAGAACATTAACTGCTAAAGTATTACAGGCAAAAAACCCTGCAATCTTAGTAGAGAAAGCAGTAAAAGGTATGCTTCCTAAGAACAAACTAGGAGCTGAACTTTTCCGCAACCTGAATGTATATGTAGGCGCTGAGCACAAACATGCTGCACAGACTCCTAAAACCGTTAATTTAAACGATTTAAAGTAAAAAATGGCAACAATTCACAAAATCGGCAGGAGAAAAACTGCTGTTGCCCGTATTTATCTTTCTGAAGGAACAGGTAAAATCACGGTTAACAAAAGAGAATTTGCAACTTATTTCCCAACACCAACATTACAGTACAAAGTACTACAACCACTTACTATGACTAGTAATGTTGAGAATTTTGACGTAAAAATCAACGTTTATGGTGGTGGATCTACTGGTCAGGCTGAAGCTGTAAGAATGGCAATCGCTCGCGCAATGTGCGAAGTTGATGCTGAAAACAGACTTATCCTTAAACCAGAAGGACTATTAACAAGGGATCCAAGAATGGTTGAACGTAAGAAATTCGGTCAGAAGAAAGCTCGTAAGAGATTCCAGTTCTCGAAACGTTAATATGTCACTATTGGATTTCATTATCCAATACTGTTCAGTTTTATTATTGAATTTAAAAACAATGTTGTTGTTGCCCCACTGAGGTGAAGGGTTAGTTTAGCATCTAAATGGGCAAGGCCGAATTTTCGCCACTTACCCATTGCTTACTCAACAGAACGTAAACTATTACAAAAATGGCAAATAAAGTAGAAGTTAAAGACTTACTGGAAGCAGGTGTACACTTTGGACACATGACCAGAAAATGGGATCCGAACATGGCCCCTTACATATACATGGAGCGTAATGGCATACACATTATCAACCTGTATAAAACTGCAGCTAAGATTGAAGAGGCTAACGAAGCCCTTAAAAAAATCGCTGCATCAGGCAGAAAAATTCTTTTCGTTGCTACTAAAAAGCAAGCTAAGGACATCGTTGCTGAAAAAGCAGCTGCTGCAAACATGCCGTACATCACTGAAAGGTGGCCTGGTGGTATGCTAACAAACTTCGTTACTATCCGTAAAGCTGTTAAAAAAATGGCTTCTATTGATAAAATGAAGAAAGACGGTACATTCATGACACTTTCTAAGAAAGAGCGTCTGCAAGTTGATCGTCTACGTGCAAAACTTGAGAAAAACTTAGGCTCTATCGCTGACATGACAAGGCTTCCGGCTGCGTTATTCGTGGTAGATATCAAAGCTGAACACATCGCAGTAAAAGAAGCTCAAAAATTAAACATTCCGGTTTTCGCAATGGTAGATACCAACTCTGACCCACGTCAGGTTGATTATGTTATCCCTGCAAATGATGATGCTTCTAAATCAATAGACAAAATCTTATCTCTTGTTACAGGTGCTGTTGTTGAAGGTCTTTCTGATAGAAAATCAGACAAAGATGACTTTCAGGATGACGCTGCTGTAGAAGCTGCTCCAGTTGCTGCCGCTCCGGCTGCAGAGGCTGCGCCAGTTGCTGCTGAAGCTCCGGCTACAGAAGCTCCAACTGCTGCTACTGAAGAGTAAAGATAACATTACAATAAAGCCGTTGTGCTGGTAGATGTTTACTTTTGTAGCATATTATCATCATAACGGCTTTACTTTTTTTAACTCAAAAACAATATTCAAAATGGCAAATATTACTGCTGCTGACGTAAATAAACTAAGAACAATTACAGGTGCTGGTATGATGGACTGCAAAAAAGCACTTGTAGAAGCTGATGGAGATTTTGACAAAGCTATCGAAAACCTTCGTAAGAAAGGTCAGAAAGTAGCTGCTAACAGAGCTGACCGTGAGTCTACTGAAGGCGCTGTTATCGCTGTAGTTAACGCTGATAAAACAGCTGGTGTAGTTATCTCTCTTAACTGTGAGACTGACTTCGTTGCTAAAAACGAAACTTTCGTTAAGCTTGCTAACGACCTTGCTAATCTTGCTCTTAACTTCAACACTAAAGAAGAATTCCTTGCGACTGACTTCAACGGTATGACTGTTGCTGACAAACTTATCGAGCAGACTGGTGTTATCGGTGAGAAAATCGAGATCGGTTCTTTCGAAAGACTTGAAGGTGCGTTCGTTGGTTCTTACATCCACGCTGGTAACAGAATCGCTACGCTTGTTAGCCTTTCTGCTAACGTAGCTGGTGCTGAAGAAGCTTCACGTAACGTTGCTATGCAAGCTGCCGCTATGGCTCCTATCGCTCTTAACGAGGAAGGTGTTGATGCTGCAACTATCGAAAAAGAAATCGAGATCGCTAAAGACTTACTTCGTCAGGAAGGCAAGCCTGAGGCTATGCTTGAGAACATCGCTAAAGGTAAACTTGGCCGTTTCTTCAAAGACAATACACTTGTTAACCAGGATTACATCAAAGACAGTAAACTTAGCGTAAGCGAGTACATTAAGTCGGTTGATGCTGGTCTTGTAGTTACAGGTTTCAAAAGGGTTGCACTTGCATAAGTAAACCTCTTTATACTATCAGAACCCCAAATTTTTGAATTTGGGGTTTTTTTATGGGCAAAAAACAATCAAACAAATTCATTACTTTTGATGTTTACCCAAAAGCTATGTTCCAGACTCGAAAAGACACCGTATACGTTATCCTTGCAGGTATTTTTATAACCAATGCCGTAGTTGCCGAACTTATTGGCGGTAAGCTTATCCATGTTGGCCCGTACGTAATGAGTGTGGGTATTTTACCCTGGCCTATCGTGTTTATCACTACCGACCTCATCAATGAATATTTTGGCGAAAAAGGAGTACGCAGGCTCTCGGTAATCACCGCCTGCCTTATTGCCTATTGTTTCGTATTGCTGTTTTTAGCAATGCAGATACCAGCCGTAAAAGACATGGGCACAACCGACGCGCAATTCAACGGGGTATTTGGACAAAGCCTTTGGATAATTGTAGGCAGTATTACCGCCTTCATGGTCTCGCAGCTGATAGACGTTACCCTGTTTCATTTTGTAAAGAAAAAGACGGGAAAACGAATGATATGGCTTCGCAGCACCGGCTCTACCGTTATATCGCAGCTTTTTGACAGCTTCATCGTTTTGGGCATTGCCTTTTATGCAACCGGCATTATGGATACCCAAACCTACATATCATCAGGACTAACTGGCTACCTCGTTAAACTGGGACAGGCAGTATTGCTTACCCCTGTTATTTACCTTGGGCATTCGCTGATCGAGAAATACATCCATAACGATAAAAAAAGTACCAATGGACAAGAAACGCTGTAGATGGTGCGTAGGTGATGCGCTTTACGAAGACTACCACGATAATGAATGGGGCAAACCTGTTCATGACGACCACAAACTGTTTGAGTTCCTGCTCCTGGAGACCTTTCAGGCAGGATTGAGCTGGATAACCATTCTTCGCAAGCGAGAGAACTTCCGTAAAGCCTTTGATAATTTCGACTATAAGAAAATCGCTAAATATGATGACACCAAAATTGAAGAATTGCTTCAGGACACAGGTATCATTCGCAACCGATTAAAGGTGTTGGCAGCAGTTAGCAACGCACAGGCATTTATAGCCATCCAGAAAGAGTTTGGCAGCTTTTCCAGCTACTACTGGGCATTTAGTGATAATAAGCCCGTAGACAATAAATTTGAACTTACGTCTCAAGTTCCCGCTACTACCCCACTATCAGACAAGATAAGCAAGGACATGAAAAAGCGCGGATTCAAATTTGTAGGCTCAACCGTTATTTATGCCAATATGCAGGCCACCGGAATGGTAAACGATCATATCATGGAATGCTGGACGAGAGAATAGATTTGAGACATTAGTATTGAGAAGTGAGATAGCTTCATTCCTACCTAAAAGTTATACCATAGAGATACTGTTATTAAATAATAAACCCTCGCCAATGGCAAGGGTTTATTATTTTTAGCAAGCCTGAAATCTAAAATCTCAATACTCACTTCTCAATACTATAGATTAGTAACGGTAGTACTCCGGTTTAAACGGACCTTGTACCTCAACACCAATATAAGCAGCCTGCTCTTCGTTAAGAACTTCAAGCTCTACACCAAGTTTAGCAAGGTGAAGTGAAGCCACTTTTTCATCAAGGTGCTTAGGAAGCATGTATACTTCGTTTTTATAAGCTGCACTGTTAGTCCAAAGCTCAAGTTGAGCAAGAGTTTGGTTTGTGAATGAGTTACTCATTACAAAGCTTGGGTGACCTGTAGCACATCCAAGATTTACAAGACGGCCTTCAGCAAGGATAAGGATATCTTTACCGTTGATCGTGTATTTGTCAACCTGTGGTTTGATCTCGATTTTAGACGCACCGTGGTTTTTGTTTAACCAGGCCATGTCAATCTCGTTATCGAAGTGACCGATGTTACAAACAACAGTCTTGTCTTTCATACTTTCGAAGTGGCGGCCCACAACGATATCTTTGTTACCTGTAGTCGTGATAATGATATCAGCATTAGCGATGACAGTGTCAAGTTTTTTAACTTCATAACCATCCATTGCAGCCTGAAGCGCACAGATAGGGTCAATTTCAGTAACCGTAACGATAGAACCAGCTCCACGGAAAGAAGCCGCAGTACCTTTACCAACGTCACCATAACCACAAACAATTACTCTTTTACCGGCAAGCATAAGGTCGGTTGCACGACGCACAGCATCAACAGCACTTTCTTTACAGCCGTATTTGTTATCAAATTTCGATTTAGTAACCGAGTCGTTAACGTTGATAGCCGGCATAACAAGCGTACCATTCTTCATTCTTTCGTATAGACGGTGAACACCTGTCGTAGTTTCTTCAGAAAGACCTTTGATTGCAGCTGTAAGCTCTGGGAAACGATCGAATACCATATTGGTAAGATCTCCACCATCATCAAGGATCATGTTAAGTGGCTGGCGGTCTTCTCCAAAGAAAAGAGTCTGCTCGATACACCAGTCAAATTCTTCTTCGTTAAGACCTTTCCATGCATATACCTGGATACCGGCAGCAGCAATAGCAGCAGCAGCGTGATCCTGAGTAGAAAAAATGTTGCATGAGCTCCATGTAACTTCAGCACCAAGAGCAACTAAAGTCTCAATAAGAACAGCTGTCTGGATCGTCATGTGAAGACAGCCTGCGATACGCGCACCTTTAAGCGGCTGAGAAGCGCCATATTCAGCACGAAGCGCCATTAGACCCGGCATTTCAGCTTCAGCAAGCTGAATCTCTTTTCTTCCCCATTCCGCAAGCGAAATATCCTTTACTTTGTATGCCACATATGGCAGCGTTGTAGTACTCATGAATATTGTATATTTGTATTAGCAAAAAATTTTTGCAAATTTAGTGAATGCATTTGTAATTAGCCCGTTTTAACAACAAAATAAAAATTTATGCCGCAATCATAACCGTTTGGTAAACAACACTATGATACACGGCCCTGACAGCAACCCATGCCTTTATATAAATCTGTTATCATTAACGGAGACACACGTCTTCTTATATGGAAAAATACCGAAAGCGTAGAAGAGTTTTTACAGCATGTAAAGCTTAAAGACATCTGTGTATCAAGGGTAGAGGGAATGAAAAGCGAACTGCACCGGAAAGGTTTTCTTGGTGTGCGCATGCTGCTACAGGAAACAGGCTATACCGACTTTGACCTTTTTTATGATGTCAACGGCAAACCGCATCTTACAGACGGAATGAATATTTCTATTACCCATTCCTATGCATTTTCGGCAATTATCATCAGTAAGAACGACATTGGCATCGATATGGAGCTGCAACGTGAAAAGGTAATTACCATCGCTAATAAATTTTTAGAACCCGAATTCTCCTACCTTGATCCTACACACCTGACAGAGTATATGCAAAAGCTGATCGTTATATGGGGTGTTAAAGAAGCCGTATATAAAATGATTTCCCGAAATGGACTTAGCTTTAAACAAAACATTTATGTTTTCCCTTTTGGAATGGAAGACAGGCAGGGAATGACTTCGGTGAAATATGAAGAGATAAATGAGAGTTATCCTTTCTATTTTGAACAGGTTGAAAACTTTACTTTAGTATACTGCCTGGGCAGCAAAACCAAACTATAATGACCGATTTTTTTGATTTCTTTTTTGCACAGTTTAACGACTACACCCCCTTTTCTATTACCATTGAGCTTATAGCGATCTTTTTTGGATTACTAAGCGTAATTTATTCTGCAAAGAACAGCATACTGGTATACCCAACCGGAATTATAGGTACACTAATATTTGTTTATGTTGCCCTTACAGCTCACCTCTATGGCGAAATCATCATTAACACCTATTACTTTTACATGAGTGTATATGGCTGGTATTTATGGAGCAGGAAAGACAGGCAGCATCACGATTTATTAAAAATAACGACAGCCACAGCTAAAGATAATTACAAATGTTTAGCGATTTTTATAGTTTCGGTTATATTTGTATCCGTTGTATATCACTTCTTTAATAAGTTCAACCAAAAATGGGCCTATGTAGATACGTTTACAACAGGCTTGTTCTTTATAGGCATGTGGCTGCTTGCCAAACGCAAAATAGAGAATTGGCTGTATTTGATAGCGGGTAATATTATAGCAATTCCCCTGTTTTTTTATAAAGGACTCATGTTTACAGGTTTCTTTTATATAGTGCTAACCACAATTGCCGTTTTTGGCTACCGGTCATGGAAGAGAACATTGCAAAACGAACCAACAATACAATAAACATCACCATCTATGGCGATGGGCTTAATGGCAGGGAAATTTCTGAACAGTTTGGAAATTTTACAGCGCAAAAGCAAACCGAATTTATTTTTCGTACGGTAAGCATAGATAAGGCTCTGAACGAAAATGACAAAACAACCCATCTTTTTATAATTCATAACGCAACCAACAACGTAAATGATGCATCTGTAAAAAGACTGGCAAACAAACTAACATCCAACAACCAACCCTTCATAATGATTAACGCAACACCCCCTGCTCTTACCGAAACCGGTAAAAATGCACTGGGACAACTGGAAAAAGCACTCGAGCTGGGATTTAGCCCCGCCGATTTTGCCGACATCAGCAACAGGGATATTACCCTGGAGAACATAGAAAAGCAATTGCTTATATTCACTAAAGGCATCACAAAAGCAGTACTAAAAAAACCTGCTACCCTAAATGATGGAATTTTAAACCTTGAAGAAGATAAAGCCAAAAAATATGCTGCTCTTTTTGACGAAAAAAAAGAGTCCTTTAAATTAACGAAATTTGTACCTGCATCAGGAGCGGCAACCAGGATGTTCAAATTCCTTAATGAGTTTGTAAGCGAATTCAATCCCGATAAGGAAACAATAAATGCATACATAAACAGGAAGAAAGACAACCATCTGCGTCTTTTTCTTGTGGGCATAGAGAAACTGCCTTTTTATAAAGAAATCATTGACCTGCTAAAGCATGACGAAGGCTTTGCAGCCATGCCCAAAGACAAAAAGATATATATCTTTATCCGGACAATGCTGAGCAGCAAACATTTTGATTTTGCCAATAAACCAAAAGGCATACTCCCCTTTCACAACTATAATGGCTTTACAGCTACTCCTATCTATGAACACCTTAAAGAAACCGTTGCCTACGCAAGTTCTAAAGGTGGTGCCAATATTCAGTTTACAATATCTGAAGAGCACATAGATGGTTTTCTTGATGAGATACAGTCCGTAAAGGCCGCTATTGAAAAAGAATCGGGCACACCAATTAATGTTACTTTTTCTTATCAGCAAAAGAGCACCGACACCCTAGCGGTAAATATGGACAATACTCCATTTAGGGAAAACAACGGACATTTGTTCTTCAGGCCGGGAGGGCATGGGGCATTAATCGAGAACCTTGGGCAGCTAGATGCTGATATTGTTTTTATAAAGAATATTGACAACGTTAGCCATAACAACATACACACTATTGCTCTTTATAAAAAAGCATTGGCAGGTATTCTCTTAGCACTTCAGGAAGAAGTTTTTTCATGTTTGAAAAAAATTGAGACAAAAGAAATAAATGAACAGGATATTGAAATGATATTTGCTTTCGCCAAAGAAAAATTATCGTTGTACATTCCTGCTGATATTTCAAAATACACCCTTGAAAATAAAAAAGAATTTGCACATACATTGCTAAACAGGCCCATCCGAATATGCGGCATGGTAAAAAATGAAGGCGAGCCCGGCGGTGGACCATTCTGGATAGAATGCAGCAGAGGTGAGCTCTCTTTACAGATCGTTGAGAGTTCTCAAATAGACCTGGATAATAAGGTGCAAAAAGAAATTTTCGCAAAAGCTACTCATTTTAATCCGGTAGACCTGGTATGCGGACTTAGAAATTATAAAGGTGAACTATTCAGTTTACACAACTTTGTTGACGACAAATCCGGCTTTATAGTTCATAAAAACAGGTTTGGCAAAGATGTTAAATCGTATGAGCTTCCAGGCTTGTGGAATGGTGCCATGGCAGGGTGGATAACTATTTTTGCCGAAGTGCCTCTTGAAACTTTTAATCCGGTTAAAACCGTAAATGACTTATTAAAGCCGGCACACCAGCCGCAATAGAATGAACAAAGAGACCATCATACAGGAACTGGATTACAAGGCAGTGAGGAGCAGCGGTGCGGGAGGACAAAACGTAAACAAAGTTTCGTCTAAGGTCGTACTGAGCTTTAATGTGCAAGCCAGCAATGCGCTAACTGACGAAGAAAAATTGCTTGCAGAAACCAGGCTTGCCCCGAGGTTAACCAACGAAGGCATACTTATACTGCAATGCGACGAAGACCGCAGCCAGTTACGCAACAAAGACATTGTTACAAAACGCTTTTTGGCGGTAATGGAAAACGCTGTCAAAGAAGACAAGCCACGTAAAGTCACAAAGATTCCACGCTCTGTAATCAAAAAACGCATAGAAGGCAAACGCAGGCAAGCAGAGAAAAAACAATCGCGCAGGAGACCGGATTTTTAGATTTCAGATGTTAGTATTGAGTATTGAGACATGTGATTTCACCGTCAACAGTAAAATCTCACATCTCAATACTACAATCTCAATTCTTTTCGTACTTTTGCCGCGTCTCAAAGGGGTGCTCTAAATAACGAGCTGAGATTATACCCAAAGAACCTGGGCAGGTAATGCTGCCAAGGGAAAGGCAAAAAAGCAAGGAGTGCACGCCATGCTATATGCCAAAACAAATCATATTTTTAACTAACAAAGAATAATTGCCCCTTTTATTCGTAATTTTTTACGAATGAAAACTTTATTCATTTTCTCTAAAAACGGCAACGTTTTTAAAACACTTTCATTACTGGCGTTGGGTCTTACAGCCTTCACCGCCACGGCACAGGAACCTGTAGCACAGGACACCGTAAAACCGAAAGACTACAAACTTGACGAAGTACTGGTACAATCTGTTCGCGCTGGCAGCACGACACCTGTAACCTTTACTAACGTAACCAAAGAAGAGATTGCCCTTCGCAATTTAGGACAAGACGTACCTGTATTATTAAATTACCTGCCATCGGTTGTTACCACTACCGATGCCGGAAACGGCTTTGGCTATACCGGAATCAGGGTGAGGGGTGCCGATGCGACACGCGTAAATGTAACCCTTAACGGTATACCTTTTAATGATGCCGAATCGCATGGCTCGTTTTGGGTTAACATGCCTGATATCGCGTCATCTGCCGAAAGCATTCAGCTACAGCGCGGAGTAGGTACATCTACTAATGGAGCAGGTGCTTTTGGAGCCAGCCTTAACGTACTTACCGATACCTACAAGCACGATGCTAGCGGAGAGATTTCGGGTTCTTACGGAAGCTATAACTCCCGCAAAAACACTGTGAAATTCAGCACAGGACTTATGAACAACAAGGTGGAAATCGCCGGAAGGCTTTCGTCCCTTGCCTCTGACGGTTATATAGACAGGGCTTCATCTGACCTTAAATCGTACTTTTTACAGGGTACCTATGTAGGCAACACCACATTGATAAAAGCTATTGTTTTTGGAGGCAAAGAAAAAACCTACCAGGCATGGGGTGGTATCAGCGCGGATTCATTGCGTACCAACAGGCGTTTTAACCCGTCAGGAATTTATACTGACGAAAATGGGAAAACACAGTACTATGACAACCAAACGGATAACTACCGACAGGACAATTATCAATTGCACTGGAACGAAAGGCTTAGCGATACATGGAGCACCAACGTTGCTCTTCATTATACTAAAGGTAAAGGCTACTATGAAAACTATCAGGACAATGCCGATTTTGCAGTGTATGGCCTTACGCCGGTATCTGTTGACGGGATTCCGCAAACAACTACTGACCTTATAAACCAAAAGTGGCTTGACAACGATTTTTACGGAACTACCTTCTCTGCGAACTATAGGAAAGAGGATTTGAATATAGTAGCAGGTGGTGGATGGAACAGGTATGAAGGAGCGCATTATGGCAATGTAATCTGGGCACAGTATTCAGGAAATACACGTCCGGGCGATAAGTACTATGACAATTCTGCTACCAAAAATGACTTTAATGTTTACAGTAAAGCCAATTATCAGATCACTGAAAAGCTAAACCTTTTTGGAGACCTGCAGTACCGCCGTGTAGTTTACAAAGCAAATAATGTTCTTGAAAGCAACGACACTCCGCAGCCGGTTGACGACAACTTTAACTTCTTTAACCCTAAAGCAGGCCTTACCTATACCTTAAGTGCTAAGAACGATATTTATTTCTCTTATGGCCGTGCCAACAAAGAGCCACGCCGCAGCGATTATGAGAATGGAAGTTCTAAACCGGAAAGCCTTAACGACTTTGAGCTTGGATGGAGATTTAAATCCGGAAAAAGCACACTTACAGTAAATGGTTATTACATGAGGTATAAAGACCAATTGGTGCTTACCGGCCAGCTTGACGATGTAGGCGGAAGAATATACACCAACAGTGGCGACAGCTACCGTATGGGTATTGAAGCAGATGCAACACTTTACCTTACCGATATAATAATTTTAAGGCCTAACATCTCGGTTAGTGACAACAAGAATGTTGATTTCTTTAATGAAACTGAAACAGGCACCCAAAACCTGGGCAATACCGAAATTGCATTTTCACCAAGCGTGATTGCAGGGAATCAGCTAATTGTATTGCCTGTGAAAAATTTACAGGTTGCATTGCTTTCTAAATTTGTAGGTGAGCAGTTTATGGACAACTATGAATCGGCTAATGCAAAACTAAAAAGCTATTTCACTACCGATCTGAACATTAACTACGAATGGAAAACAAAATCAGTGTTAAAATCAATCGTATTTACTGGGCTTGTAAATAACATTTTCGACAAGGAGTATGCCTCTAATGGTTATATGTATGGTGGCCCATACTACTATCCTCAGGCAGGAATAAACTTCCTGGCAGGCGCTACCCTTAAATTCTAAGAATCCAACTAACAGATTTTTATATTGATGAAGCAGGAAGCCTAAAAACTTCCTGCTTTTTTATTTATCAAAAACTGTTACTTTTACCCTTCAACTATCTGAAATGAAAGTAACAACGCTACTCCTGTCCCTGCTCTTTTCAGCACTGGCATTTGCCCAAAAAACAGAAAAGAAAAACTACCAGTACATCAACCCTTTGATCGGCACCCAGCGCATGGGCCATACCTATCCGGGAGCCACAGTTCCGTTTGGTTCGGTACAGTTAAGCCCCGACACGGATACCATCGCTTATGAGTTCAACAAAAAGTATAACGGCAAAGCATACGAATATTGCGCCGGCTACCAGTATGAAGACAAGACCATTGTGGGTTTTAGCCATACCCACTTTAGCGGCACGGGCCACAGTGACCTTGGCGATTTTCTTATCATGCCCACTACAGGAACATTACAATTGAACCCAGGCACAGCAGACAAGCCCGGATCTGGATATCGATCGGTATATTCTCACGCTAACGAAACGGCATCTGCCAATTACTATAAAGTAAAGCTGGACGACCAAAACATTACAGCCGAGCTCACCACAAGCCAGCGCACGGGCTTTCATCGCTATACTTTCCCGTCGGCAGAGCAGGCACATATTATCCTTGACCTGATGCATGGCATCTACAACCACAACGAAAAGAACGTATGGACATTTGTACGCATTGAAAATGATACCCTTGTAACAGGCTACAGGCAAACACAGGGCTGGGCACGCACCCGCACCGTTTATTTTGCCATGTCGTTCTCGAAGCCCATAAAACAATATGGTGCTAAAAAGTATGACGAGAACAACATCTACAAGGGCTTTTGGCGAAAGTTTGACGAATCGAAGAACTTTCCGGAGGCAGCAGGCAAAAACATCAGGATGTATTTTGATTTTGACGTAAAAGCAGGAGAGCAGGTTATGGTAAAAATGGCTTTATCGCCTGTAAGCACTGCCGGCGCACTGGCCAACATGAAAGTCGAAATCCCACATTGGGACTTTGATAAAACACGCCGTGAAGGCGAATTGCTTTGGGAACAGGAACTCAACAAAATAAAGATTGAAACACTTACCGAAGATGATAAGACTAACTTTTATACTGCCATGTATCATGCTTTTATAAACCCAACCATTTACATGGATGCCGATGGCAGTTATAAAGGCCTTGACCAGAATATTCATAAAGCCGACGGCTTTACTAATTACACTACCTTCTCACTTTGGGACACCTATCGGGCACTGCATCCTTTCTTTAATATCGTTCAGCCAAAGCGCAATGCCGACATGATAAAAAGCATGCTGGCGCATTATGACCAGAGTGCGCACCATGCGTTACCGGTATGGTCACATTATGCCAATGAAAACTGGTGTATGATAGGCTATCATTCGGTTTCGGTAATTGCCGATGCAATTGCTAAGGGCAATGATGATTTTGACAAAGAAAAGGCGCTTAAAGCCTGTATCAGCTCATCGAACCTTAGTTATTTTGACGGTTTGGAATATTATATCGCCAAAGGTTACGTACCCGAGGATAAAAACGGTTCATCTGTTTCTAAAACATTAGAATATGCTTATGACGACTGGTGCATTGCACAAATAGCATCTATGCTTGGCAATAAGGCCCTAGCCGAAGAATACACCAAACGTTCCCAGAACTACAAAAACGTATTTGACGCTTCTACGGGTTTTATGCGCCCTAAACTCAACGATGGCAGCTTCAAAAAGGAATTCGACCCTCTTGACACGCATGGACAGGGCTTTATAGAAGGTAATGCATGGAACTACAGCCTCTATGTACCTCATAACCCTGATGATCTTGTAACCATGAACGGAGGAAAGGAAAAATTCACACAACATCTGGACTCGCTGTTTACTATGACATTGCCCGATAAATATTTTGCCAATACCGAAGATATTACCCGCGATGGCATCATTGGCAATTATGTTCACGGAAATGAGCCATCGCATCATGTGGCTTATTTGTACAACTGGACAGGACATCCTGAACAGACTCAAAAAAGAGTACGAATGATACTGGATGCTATGTATAAGCCAAAACCCGACGGCCTTGGAGGCAATGACGATTGCGGACAGATGAGTGCATGGTATCTTTTCTCATCACTCGGGTTTTATCCTGTAGCCCCGGGAAGTGACCAATATGCAATAGGTTCGCCAAAAGTAAAACAGGCAATATTAAGCCTTGAAAATGGCAAAACATTTACCATTATGGCAAAAAACCAGTCAGCAACAAATGTTTATGTCGACAAAATTGAACTTAATGGAAAACTTTTAGACCGACCCTACCTTACTCATAAAGAGATTACAGATGACGGGCAGCTGGTGTTTTATATGAGCAAAAAACCTAAGAAATAGATTTACCGAAAGCTAGTTAGAAACCAACAATTCATTCTCAGATATTTGCTGTATCCTATAAGGTTTAAGCCCGTACTGTACTTTAGTTTTATCAGCAGCGCCTGTATACAAAAAGTATTCTACATTATCGCAAGGGCATTTTGCCATTACACCGTTTAAAGAAAGCATAGAACAAGCGGTAAGTTCCTGATTGGGGCAACTGGCCTCAAAAGCAGTATATCCTGTCCCTGTATTAGTCACGATCACCCCATTGATACCTACACCGGCAGTAGAAACCAATACGCTGTTTCCTGTAAACTTAAGCTTGTTATACAATGCCAGCTCCATATCTATCTTTACCTGAAAATTATAATTAGGGAGGTACCTGTTGTTGTTATTCAAACTATCGCTATCACAGCTCGACATAAATGCAACTACCACTAAAACAACTAACAAAATATATTTTTTCATTTGATGAAATTTTAAGCTTAATAATTATGAAACAAATTTAATTTAATTAACTTTGACGTATGCTATTGCACAATTAAAAATTGAAATACTAAAAAAATATTATCTTTGCGCAAAAGAAATCCCGTCCCGATGGGATTTTTTCTATTTATATAAACGACGAAATTATGAGTACAGTATCTTATTATACAGCTGAAGGATTAAAAAAATTAAGAGACGAGCTTGATCAGCTGAAAAGCATTGAAAGGCCTAAGGCTTCTGCCGCTATCGCAGAGGCAAGAGATAAAGGTGATCTTTCTGAAAACGCAGAATATGATGCCGCTAAAGAGGCACAGGGACTTCTTGAGCTGAAAATATCTAAAATGGAAGAGCTGGTATCTAACGCACGCCTTATAGATGAGTCACAACTTGACACATCTAAAGCGCTTGTGCTTAGCACCGTGAAAATTAAGAACCAGGCTAACGGCATGGAGATGAAATATACCCTTGTTGCCGAAAGCGAAGCAGACCTTAAGACCGGAAAAATTTCTGTTACATCACCTATCGGAAAAGGACTTCTTGGAAAATCGGTTGGTGAAACGGCTGAAATAAACGTACCTAACGGCACGCTCAAGTTTGAGGTTCTTGAAATATCAAGGGACGAACATTAATATCAATTCCCATGAGCTCAATATTCACAAAAATCATAAATGGTGAAATCCCGGCTTATAAAATAGCTGAAGATGACAATTACCTGGCATTCCTGGACGTAAATCCAAATGCTAAAGGGCATACATTGTGTATTCCGAAACAGGAGATCGACAAGATCTTTGATATGGAAGAGGAACATTACCTTGGGCTAATGAAATTCTCAAGAAAAGTGGCCAAAGCAATAGAAAAAACAGTTCCCTGCAAACGTGTAGGTGTAGCTGTAATTGGCCTTGAGGTACCTCACACGCATGTTCACCTTATACCGCTTAACGAAATGGACGAAATGCGTTTTGTAAATAAAGTAAAACCCGAAAAAGAAGAGTTTGAAGCACTGGCAAAAGCTATTGCTTCTAATATATAGCTTGTCTTTTTTGTCAAAGGCATACAATAAAACCACGCAACACGTGGTTTTTTATTTAATACGAAAACCAAATTAATATAAATCTGTTTCTGAATTCGGAAACAAAACAACAAATAATCATGAAAAAAGCATTGGGATTAGCGTTAACATTAGTATTGCTTTGCCTTACTGCCTGCTCAAACGACGATTCACCCAAATCTTCTGTAAGCCTTGACCAGCTGAATAAAAGATGGTTTTATAAAGCTACAAAAATAGGGAACGCCTCAGAAAATTACCAACACAAGCCCTGCGGCAAAGATTATATTGAACTACAGCTACCAAATGCTGCTAAAGAATTGCATTGGATAGATTGCCAGCAGGATCCTGAAACAGTTACCGGAACATATACTGTAAATGCAAAATCTAATGAGTTTACAACAATATTTGATACGGAGACGATAACGTATACCATAAAAAAACTAAACTCAAAAGAGCTTGAAGCTGAAACATCAATAGCAAACGCAAAAGTAACCTTTATATTTACAAGCGTACCATAATAACGAAGCGGCCTTACAGTCGAGACTGTAAGGCCGCTTTATATCTTTTTATAGGTTGCCTGCATTGTTGTTCCTTTTCCAAGTTCTGACGAAAGCACCCTAATCCTGCCTTTATGGTATTCCTCCACAATTCTTTTTGTTAGAGAAAGTCCTAATCCCCATCCGCGTTGTTTCGTGGTAAAGCCGGGCTCAAAAACTTTTTTGAACTGGCTTTTAGGAATCCCTTTTCCGGTATCACTTATTTTTATGCGCACATGCTTATCTGTTTCAGAAAGCACTATTTCCAGCCTCCCTTTACCTTTCATGGCATCGATCGCGTTTTTCACAAGATTTTCTACCGTCCAGCTATGCAACTCATGGTTAAGCATTACATTCACAGGATGATTTGGCGCCATAAAAAAGAACTCCACCTGTTTTGATGTCCTCGACCTGAGGTATTCAAAAGATTTTTCAGTTTCTTCAACTATGTCCCTCTCTTCGAGCACAGGCTCTGACCCTACCTTAGAGAAACGTTCTGCAATTACCTGTAAGCGATTAACGTCTTTTTCGATTTCTGTTACGGTGGTTTCATCAACATCATCAGCCCTCATAATCTCAATCCACCCCATAAGTGATGACAAAGGCGTCCCTATCTGGTGTGCAGTCTCTTTTGCCATACCTGCCCAAAGCCTGTTTTGGGTTGACATTTTGCTCGCACGGTAAAAAATAAACACTATCGCAGCAAAAAGAAACACAATAATCACTAATGTAATTGGGTAATACTTAAGATTATTGAGCAGCTGTGAACTTCCATAATACAATACCTGATTATTATTTTTCCCGATTTTCAGCTTAATAAAAGTTCCTTCCTGCTTTAACCCCTCTACATAGGAAAGTTTTTTAATGGAGTCTGTCTCTATGACATCCGGAAGATTTTTAGAGCTATGAATACTACCATCACTATTGATGATAATTATAGGAACTGTACTGTTGCTTGTTATGATCTGAAAGGGAAGTTCGATATCGGCATTCGTATCATTATTATTGATCATAGTGTAGGCCTGTGCCAGCAATTCTACTTTTTTTCTTTCGTCGCTTTTAAAAATATTAAAAAAGTTATAGGTATTCCAAAGAATTGAAAGCACTATGAAAAAAGAAGCAGCTATAATGAGCCAACGACTAATATTCCTTTTATCTGAAAATTGCATACAAGTATATTTGTGGCTTAAAGATAGTAAAAGTTGGCAGTTGGTTCATAATAACGGCTACCCCTCCCATTTATTTTATTAACACCGCCGTTAAAACACTATGCCGATAAGACAGAAAAAGTATCTTTGTAAAAACAAAAAAGCAACCATGCTCACTATAGACCCAAAAGAACTTACAACACCAAAACTTCACGGCTATTTACAAAGTGCCGTAGGCCCCAGGCCAATAGCACTGGCAAGCACATTAGACGGAAACAATGTTCCTAACCTGTCGCCTTTCAGCTTTTTCAATATTTTCAGTTCAAACCCACCTATACTTATTTTTTCGCCTTCGCGAAGAGTACGTGACAACACTGTAAAACATACATTGCTGAACGCAGAACTTACCCGTGAGGTGGTTATAAATGTAGTAAACTATGCGATGGTAGAACAGGTATCGCTGTCAAGCACCGAATATGCTGCCGGGGTAAACGAGTTTGAAAAAGCAGGCTTCACCATGATTCCGTCTGTAAATGTAAAACCATACAGGGTTAAGGAAGCACCCGTACAATTTGAGTGCCGCGTAAAGGAAATTATTGCCTTGGGTTCTGAAGGCGGTGCAGGAAACCTGATACTCTGCGAAGTACTTAAAATGCATATTGACGAAAGCATACTGGATGCCAATGGCGGCATAGACCAACACAAGATCGATCTTGTATCCCGTCTTGGAGGTAATTGGTATTCACGTTCGGCAGAAGGGCTTTTTGAGGTTGAAAAACCGCTTACCACACTGGGAATAGGTGTAGATGCTATCCCGCCTTTTGTAAAAGAAAGCGGATTTTTTGACGGCAATGACCTTGGTAAATTAGGCAACACCGAAATATTGCCTACCGATGAGGAAGTTAGTATATTTGTAAAGGAAAGCTTTGAAATAAAGGCAGTTTTAAGCGCCGACGACCAAAGCAAAAAATTCCTGAAAGCGAAGGAATACCTTGACAACAACCAGGTAGCCACCGCATGGAAAGTGCTACTTGCCAAATAACGATTTTTAATTATTAACGATAGCTGCCGCAAGGCAGAAAATAAAAGTAAACAATTATGGAAGTTTCAGGAAGAATTAAGATGATTGACGAAACCAAAGCTTTTGGAGCAAACGGTTTCAGAAAAAGAGAAGTGGTAATCACTACAGATGAGCAATACCCACAGCACATTATGATCGAGTTTACACAGGACAAATGTGACCTGCTTAACACCTATACTGTAGGAGAGCCTGTAAAAGTTTCCATAAACCTTAGAGGCAGGGAATGGGTTAACCCGCAGGGAGAAACAAAATACTTTAACTCTATACAAGGCTGGAGAATAGAAAAAGCAGGAGCAGAAGCTCCGCAAGGCTATAACCAGGCTCCACAAGGATACAATCAGGCACCGCAGGGATATCAGCAGGCACCACCTGCCGGTAACGACCGCTTTGAGCCGGCTACAGGCTTTAAAGAAGAAGAGCACGACGATTTACCGTTCTAATACAAAAAGCCGAAGCAATTGCTTCGGCTTTTTTATTTTCACCCTTGTAATCTTTTAAAAAAGGAGAGCCGAACCACCAGCTCCCCGTATATTTAGCTAAAACACAAATTATGCTCTGATGCCTGGGGCATCTATACGTCTATAGCTCATGTGTAAACATAAACTTACATTTATTTGCATTCCTCTTGTAAAACTACAAATCTATTATCAACTATTATTATAGGAAACTTCATATAAATGTTAAAACAACATCATATAACAAAATAACACCTATATGTTATTTCTTACATGGCACTAAAGTTTAATCTTTTAAATTTGCAGAAAAATTCAAATGTATTTCCTTTCACGAGAGCTTTACTTCCCTCCTGTTGATAGCGCTTCTGCCGAAGGCATTGTAGCGATAGGCGGCGACCTTTCGCCGGAACGGCTTATACTGGCTTACAGAAGCGGTATTTTCCCGTGGTTTGAAGACGATGAGCCTATATTATGGTGGAGCCCACCTGAAAGAATGGTATTGTTTCCTGACGAACTTAAGGTTTCTAAAAGCATGCGCAATATCATTAACCGCCAAATATTCAGGGTAACATTTAATACTGCTTTTAAAGAAGTGATATCGAATTGCCGCAACATTACCCGAGACGGCCAGCCCGGTACATGGATTACCCCTGATATGGTTGATGCATATTGCAGGCTGCATGATCTGGGATTTGCCAAATCGGTAGAGGTATGGCAGGATGATGAATTAGTTGGAGGCTTATATGGAGTAGACTTAGGCCATATCTTTTGTGGGGAGAGCATGTTTTCTAAAGTTAGTAACGCCAGCAAGATTGGCTTTATTGCCCTCGCAAAACAGCTTAAGCTTGCCAATTACAGGCTTTTGGACTGCCAGGTACACAATGACCATCTGGAAAGCCTTGGGGCCCGGGAAATTGAGCGTGAGGACTTTTTGGAGATACTTAGGTTTTAGTTTTCAGTCTCAGTTTTCAGTTTGTTAGCTCATAAAATCAAAACCGGGATTTTACAACTACGCTGCGCTTCGCTTAAAAAGACACAACAAACCCCTTTAAAACAAAAAACCCATCACGCTAAGCGGATGGGTTCTCTATATATGTAGGGTACTAATTAAGCTTCGAAAGGAACAATAGAAACATAAGATTTATTGTCTCTTTTTTTCTGAAACTTCACTACACCGGCAACTTTTGCATGTAAAGTATGATCTTTACCCATGTAAACGTTTTCTCCCGGGTTGTGTTTAGAACCACGTTGTCTTATGATAATGTTACCAGCAATAGCAGCTTGTCCACCATAAATCTTAACGCCTAGACGTTTCGATTCTGATTCCCTACCATTCTTCGAACTACCGACACCTTTTTTGTGAGCCATGATGTTTTGATTTAAATGTTAGTTAATTATTCCTCTGTAGCTTCCGCTTTTTTAGCTGCCGCTTTTTTCTTTGGTGCTGCACCAGCTCCGATAATACCAGAGATTTGGATTTGCGTTAAAGACTGACGGTGGCCGTTTTTCTTTTTGTAACCTTTTCTTCTTTTCTTTTTGAAGACGATTACTTTTTCACCTTTTAAGTGCTGAAGCACTTTGGCTTCTACTGAAGCACCTTCTATAGCCGGGGCGCCTATAGTTACAGTTCCGTTATCATCTAAAAGAAGAACTTTTGCAAAAGATATTGCATCTCCTTCTTTAGCTTCAAGACGGTGAACATAAACTTTTAGGTCTTTGCTAACTTTGAATTGTTGCCCTGCTATCTCTACGATTGCGTACATAACAATATGGTTTAATTAATTTTTTTTAAGGTCGCAAATATACAACTTATTATTTATCAGTCAACATACACTCAATAATTTATTCGAAAATTTCAGTCATTTCGCATAAAAAACTCAAAATCTTAAAATTTTGTAAAATTATTGTAACAAAATTTCGAAATTGCACACCAATTAAGCAAATCAAAATAATTATTAATTTTTATGAAAAAATCTTTAATGGCTTTGGGTTCACTTCTAATGCTTGGCGGAGTTGCTTCAGCTCAAAAAGTGGCATTCGAAGAATACAATTTAGACAATGGCCTTCATGTTATCCTTCACCAGGATAAATCGGCTCCGGTTATCATTACTTCGGTAATGTATCACGTAGGTTCTAAAGATGAAAATCCTGAAAGAACAGGTTTCGCTCACTTTTTTGAACACTTACTGTTTGAAGGAACAGAAAACATCAAACGTGGTGACTGGTTTAAAATAGTTACTGCAAACGGTGGTAACAATAATGCTAACACGTCTGACGACAGAACGTATTACTATGAGGTTTTCCCTTCTAACAACCTTGAGCTTGCTATCTGGATGGAATCTGAAAGGATGCTTCACCCGGTAATCAACCAAATAGGTGTTGACACCCAGAATGAAGTTGTTAAAGAAGAGAAAAGGCTTCGTATAGACAATCAGCCTTATGGAAATCTTATCGCAGAGGTTAAGAGAAACATGTTCAAAGTGCATCCTTACCGTTGGGCAACTATCGGTTCTATGGATCACCTTGATGCAGCTACTCTTGAGGAGTTCCAGGCTTTCAATAAAAAATTCTACATTCCTAACAATGCTGTACTTGTAGTAGCGGGAGATTTTGACCCTGCTCAGGCAAAACAATGGGTAAACCAATACTTCAGCAAAGTTCCTAAAGGAACGCCGGTAACGCGTCAGAAATTTGAAGAAAAACCAATTACTGAGGCTTTCAAGGCTACTTACGAGGATCCAAACGTACAGCTTCCGATGGTAGTTACTGCTTACAGGACTCCATCTATGAAAACTAAAGATGCTAAAGTTCTTGATATGATCTCTTCTATCCTTACAGGTGGAAAAAGCTCAAGGATGTATAAAAAAATCGTGGATGAGAAGAAAATGGCCCTTCAGATAGGTGCTTTCAACTACAGCCAGGAAGATTACGGATTATATATAGTTTATGGTATCCCAATGCAAGGCTTTACTGCTGCTGATATCATGAAAGAAGCTGATGCTGAGATCGTGAAACTTCAGACAGAGCTTATCTCTGAAAGAGAATTTCAAAAACTACAGAATGAGATCGAAAGCAACTATGTAAGCAGCAACTCAAGCGTTGAGGGAATTGCTGAAAACCTTGCTACTTTCTACCTTCTGTATGGCGATGTTAACCTTATCAATACAGAGATCGACATTTACCGTTCTATCACTAGAGAAGATATCAGGGAAGTTGCTAAAAAATACCTTAACCCTAATCAACGTTTAACGTTAGACTACGTAGGCGCTAAAGACAAAGCACAAAACTAAGCATTGAAAAATATCATGAAAAAAGTTATTTATATTCTAGCCGGCGTATTGTTATCACTTAATATGCACGGACAAGTTATACCCCAGCCAAAACCGGGACCCGCTCCTAAAGTTAATGTGGGTAAACCTGAAACTTTCTCTCTTAAGAACGGACTTAAAGTTCTTGTTGTAGAAAACCACAAACTACCAACTGTATCTTACACACTTACACTTGACAATGCTCCATATGCAGAAGGCAGTAAAAAAGGTGTATCTGACATGACTGCATCCCTAATGGGTAGCGGAACTAAAAAAATGTCTAAAGATGCTTTTAACGAAGAAGTAGACTTTTTAGGCGCAAGCATCGGTTTCGGATCGCAATCAGCTTACGGAAGCGGACTTTCTAAATATTCTAACAGAATATTAGAACTTATGGCTGACGGAGCTCTTAACCCTGTATTTACTCAGGAAGAGTTTGACAAACAAAAAGCTCTGATTCTTGAGAATCTTAAGTCTGACGAGAAAAGCGCTTCTGCTATTGCAGGAAGAGTTGGTGGTGTATTGGTTTATGGTAAAGACCACCCTGCAGGTGAATACCTTAGTGAAGAAACACTTAACAATGTAACTCTTGCTGACGTTAAAGCTAACTACGAAAGCTACTTTGTACCGGGTAACGGTTACCTTGTTGTTGTAGGTGACGTTAAACTGAAAGATGTTAAGAAACAGGTTGAAAAACTATTCGGTTCATGGAAACCTGCTAAAGCTCCAAATGTATCTTACAGCGACCCTAAAGATGTTCAGTACACTCAAATCAACTTTGTTGATGTACCAAACGCAGTACAGTCTGAGATTTCTGTAGTAAATGTTACTAACCTGAAGATGACTGACAAAGAATACTTCGCTACACTTCTTGCTAACCAGATCTTAGGTGGCGGTGGAGAAGGAAGACTTTTCCTTAACCTTCGTGAGGCTCACGGATGGACTTACGGAGCTTACTCTTCTGTACGCGGTAACAAATATGTTGGTGAATTCTCTTCTTCAACTTCTGTAAGGAACACAGTTACTGACAGTGCTGTTGTAGAGATATTCAATGAGCTTAAGAAAATGAGGACTGACCTTGTTTCTGCTGAAGACCTTAAAAATGCTAAAGCTAAATATGTAGGTAGCTTTGTAATGAACATGGAGAAACCGGGAACTATTGCCCGTTATGCTCTTACAACAGAAACTCAGGGTCTTCCTGCAGATTTTTACGAAAACTATATCAAAAACATAAATGCAGTAACTGCTGAGGACATCAAAAAAGCGGCTAACCGTTTCTTCCTTACTGAAAACGCACGTATCGTTATTGTAGGTAAAGCTGCAGATGTACTTCCTGGCCTTGAAAAAAGCAAGATCCCTGTATTCTACTTTGACAAATATGGTAAGCCAGCTGAAAAACCGGCTGTAAACAAACCGATTCCTGCAGGTGTAACTGCTAAATCAGTACTTGACAACTACATTAAAGCAGTAGGTGGCGAGAAAGCACTTAGTGCAGTAAAATCACTTTCAGTTAAAGCTTCAGGAAGTATACAAGGCATGACTCTTGAAGTTTCAAGAAAAGTAACTTCTGACAACAAACTTGCAGAAACTATGAGTGCAATGGGTCAGACAGGAAAAAGAGTATTTAATGGTGCGACTGGCTACCAATCTGGACAAGGTCAGAAAATTGATTTTGAAGCAGACGACATTGCTGACGCAAAAAAATACAGCTTCCCTTTCCCTGAGTTAAAACTAAGAGACAATAAAGACCTTAAACTAAAAGGTATCGAAGAATTTAACGGAGCTGAAGCTTATGCACTTGTAGATGGTACAAATACCTTTTACTATGATGTAAAAACAGGCCTTAAATTAGGTAAGTCTGAATCTATGGAAGTTCCGGGCGGACAGTCTGTAGTTGTTACAACTCCATACAGCGATTACCGTGATATCAAAGGAATTAAAGTTCCTTATAAATCTTCTCTAAACATAGGTATAGAAGTTGAGCTTACAGTATCAGAGGTTAAAATCAATGAAGGTGTAACACCTGCTGATTTCCAATAATATTATTTTGATTTCATAGAGAAAGGCTGCCCGGTGGGCAGCCTTTCTTGTTTTATCATAATTATGAACACCGGATACTGATCCTATTTCCTCGCCGAAAAATAAACCCCAACCAATATTATTGCTGCTCCCAATCCCTGAACAAGCGTCAACGATTCTCCATCCAGCAATCCCCAGCCGAATGCTACGATTGGTATCAGGTAAGTAACAGATGAAGAAAAAATAGGCGATGACATCTGGATAAGCCTGAAGAAAACAATATTGGCAATACCTGTACCTACTATCGCCAGTATACCAATAAACATCATTGACCGGTGTGTTTGTGGCAGCGTGGCAATGTCAAAAAATCCTGAAAAGCACAACACCACAATTGCAGGAACGAGCATCACAGTAAAGTTTCCGGTACTGATTGTAAGCGGCGTGAGGTCTGAGAGGTATTTTTTTATCAGGTTTACATTTGTTGCATAACATATCGACGCCACAATTACAAAGAGTGCATAGTAATAGTTTTGGTTCGGATTGTTAATCGCTCCGTTATAGATTAGCAGCACGCAGCCAACAAGGCCTATTACAACCCCTATGAGCTGCCTGCGCTGAAAACTTAACCCAAATACCGTTGCACCTAATATCAGCGTGTTAAGCGGCGTGAGCGAGTTTAATATCGCACTCACAGAACTATTGATCTGCATTTGCGCAATCGAGAACAGAAAAGCCGGCAGGAATGTCCCCATTAAGGCGGTTAGTGCAATGTACTTCCATTGTCCCTGCGGAATATTTTTTAAAGTCCTGAAACCTATGATAAGCAGGAAGACTGCACAGAAAATGATGCGAAGTGAACCCAACTGAAAGGGATTGAGCCCTTCAAGTCCCCGTTTTATAAGTATGAAAGAGCTTCCCCATATAAGCGAAAGAATGGCAAGTAGGTACCATTTGAGGTGTTTTGATTGCATATTGATGATTTTGATTCAAAATTCCAACATAATAATCGGCATTGCAAACCGTTTTTACATAAATTTGTAAACTCTTTTAAAAGAACAGTTTAAACTTAATACATAATATACAATGAATCTTGTAAAGAAACTTTCATTTTTCGCTCTGGCTGCTTTATTGTTTGCAAGCTGCAAAGACACTTCTAAAGACGGTAACCTTGAAACTCCTGCTGAAGGAACAGTAACTGACACCACTCAGGTAAAAGAAACTGCCGCTAACGAAACCACTACATTTAAGATTGACGGTATGACATGCCCTCAGGGATGTGCAAAAGTTATCGAGAGCAAACTTGCCGGCATGGAAGGTGTAGATAAAGCTACAGTTGACTTTGACACTAAAACTGCTACTGTAACTTTTGACAATGCAAAACAGACTCCTGAGAAATTTGTTGAGACTGTAGAGCACATTGCTGATGGTGCTTACAAAGTATCTGATGTTAAGAACTCTGGCGACAAAGCTTACTTCTCTCTAGACCAGGAGAAAGAAAAAAAGGCTGATAAAAAAGCGAAGAAAGCAGACAAAAAATCGAAAGATGCTTCTTGCTCTTCAGACGCTAAAGCTTCATGCGGAGCTGGCGAGAAAAAAGGCGGATGCTGCGCTGCAGGCAAAAAAACCGAAAAAGGAACAATGTAATTTTACATTAGATAATAAACAAAAATCCCCTCACACAATGAGGGGATTTTTTATTTTGCACCGGTTATGGTGTTATAGAGCAATACCGCTTTACCATCAGTCAGAGTCGAAACAAAATGGCAGATATGAAGCAGCCTGTCATAAAGGCTCATCTTTTCGGTTATGAATTTCTCCGGCATTAATTTAAGGACAAGATTATCATAGTTGCTTGCCGAACCATCAAACTTGTTATTATAAGCAGTACAGAAAGTGTCTAGTAGCGTATTGATAATACGGTAGCCTATTACTTCCTTCTCTACCACTTCCCTGCTCTGGTAAATGTTCTTTACGCTTATTTTGATTATATCATTCATCTGTGCCGTATACCTGCCCTTATCGGTAAGTGCATACGGGTATTCGCCTTTTAATATCGCCTCCTCATTTTCGATGAATACTTCAACCGCATCGTTTATAAGGCTGCCTATAGCCAGCGCACGCAGGTAACTGATGCGATCTTCTTTAGTAACAAGTGATTTGTATTTTTCAACATGAACATTATCCTTCACCAGTTTTATCAGGTATTCAAGCGCATAATCTTCAGAGATCACGCCCAGATTGATACCGTCTTCAAAGTCAATGATGGTATAACAAATATCATCTGCAGCCTCTACAAGATAAGCCAACGGATGCCTTTCATAACCAATATCATTTCCGGTTTTATTAGGGATCAGGCCAAGTTCATTGGCTACTTCCTGAAAGAAGTGCGCATCACTCTGAAAGAAGCCATACTTCTTATCGGCAATATTTGCTGTAGGTTTTTTTGGCAAAGACTCTTTAGGATATTTCATGAATGCACCAAGGGTAGCATACGAAAGACGAAGTCCTCCTTCTATCCCCGGACGCGTTGCAGTAAGCAGGCTAAATCCGTTCGCATTACCCTCAAAATCCACAATGTCCTGCCATTCTTTATCAGTAAGCTGGTCTTTGTATAACTGCCCTTTTCCAGTCTTGAAATATTCGCCTATGGCTTTCTCTCCCGAATGTCCAAATGGCGGATTACCAATATCGTGCGATAATGCCGCTGCAGCAACAATAGCTCCAAAATCGTTCATCTGGTAGCCATGCACTTCCTGCAGGTACGGATGCTTCTCTATAATCTTTTTACCTACAAGCCTGCCCAGCGAACGGCCTACAACCGACACTTCCAAACTGTGCGTAAGGCGTGTATGTACAAAGTCGGTTTTAGAAAGCGGAATAACCTGTGTCTTATCCTGAAGGCTCCTGAAAGCCGACGAAAATATGATACGGTCATAATCTACCTCAAAACCCAAACGGGTATCGTCCTGTTCTTTGCGCAATCTTTTGCTTGTATCGCCCTGTCTTTTTAGCGACAGCAGCTGTTCCCATTGCATCATATCTTATTGCAGATTTATGATTTTAGATTTCTAAAACAAAATATTTAATTTATTCCCGATTTTGCCAGTTCTGCCTGAATAATATTGTGCTTCACCTGCGTAAACACTTCCGTTTTTGCTTCGGCAAACGAGATATCATATTTGCGTTCTATTTTTGTGAATTCCGAAGGGTATTTCGTCAGCAGCCTGTCATAATAGTTATCAAGGACTTCTTTTCCAGGCGATGTAAATTCGAGCCTTAGCTCAAAACGACGGATAAGCGCCTCATCGATAGCTTCAATCTGATTGGTTGCTGCGATCAATACCGAGTTTGACGGAAAATTATCAATCAGCTGGAGAATTGCATTTACCACACGCCTCATTTCGCTGCTGTCACGGCTATCATGTTCACGCACCTGACCCAAGGTGTCAAATTCGTCAAAAAACAGCACAGCATCGTGATAACTTACCTCTTTGAACAGTGTAGCGACATTCTTGGCAGTTTCTCCAAGCTTAGACGAGACAATAGATGCCAGGTTAACCACAATAAGTTTCCTGTCCAATACTTTGGCAATGGCTTTTGCCGTCATGGTCTTACCACAACCGGTCTTGCCATACAACAGCATCTTATTGTTTACCGGCAGCTCATACTTATCCAGAATATCACGAAACTGGTATTCTTTCAGAAATTGTTCTATCTGGCCGGCCACACCCTCATTAAAGACAACATCTTTAATATCAACCTCGCTCCTGTCTGTAAAAAATAATCCGTTCAAGGGAAAATGTTTTTAATTACTTATTTCTTCAGGTTGAACAAAAAGAAATCGCGCGACTTCTTAGGGTATTGTTCATAGCTCTTATCGCTTGGATTATCAATAACCGACTTGATCGTTATCTTGTCTCCAATCTTAAAGCTTTTTTCTACATGCTGATAATCCAGCAGGTATTCGCCGCAAAAGTAATTACCGTTTTCGTCTTTTTCTATCAGTCCTGAATGAACTCCTTTTTTATCTTTACTCATTGCTATTATTTTCTTCGTTATTTCCTATATCATTTAAATCTTTTGCCGGTTTGGCATCTCTATATTGCGCTATATCCACAACCAATGTTTTAGAGAGCCCGTCATGCAAACCTATGGGGCGTCTTCCAAAAAACGTTATAAATTCCAGGGGTATCAGCCTGCATAATGTCCTTATAAATATCCGGTTACTCTCCGGACGCGTACCATCCCTGTTAACCACCATGGTATTGGTTACATACTTACCTAATGTACGCATGCTCAATGTTTCAAAAAGCCCATAGTATGCAATATTTATTCCCAGCCCGAGCAGCGTATATTTAATATTACCTAACACAGGTGGACCTACCAAAAAGCCCTCGTTACCATAGACCCCATGTAAAAAATCACCGCCTTTAGCAATAGCCATCTGCAAAAGTGTTGTTACTATACTGTCTATGATAAAATTTATAAACCGCTTGTTTCCGGCCGCAAGCATGTCTTGCGTTATTTCAACTGGTTTTTGCATATTAAGCCTGTTCAATCTCTATTCCTATCTGGTCAAATGAATTTTGCACATTCAACGCTTGTTTATATTTTTTAATATCTACTACATAAGTATTAGATGCACTATCATGCCAGCCTCTTGGGTATGTCCCTAAAAAACTAAAAGCTTCAATCCAGAAAATACGGCAAAGTGAGCGGCCTATTATACTTTTAACAGCGGGCTTGATCCCATTTTCACTAACTACAATTGTACCAGTGATGAATTTACCTAATGTTCTCTGCATCGTAATTTCCATTACCATATAGTAAGCCATCATAAATGCCAGCCAAAGTACATTATAATCTCCATCCGTAAAATTTGCCATCCATTCCCCTAACCCGCTAAAACCAAGCGCAGAAAGAATCAGTATAAAAACCATGAACAAAACAGCTAATATTATAACTGCACAAAAATCTATAACAACATTAAAAAACCTCTTGTACCTTGGCACAAACATATCCTGAGTTAATGTTACTGACTCCATAAAAGTTAGATTGGTTAGAAAACAAAAATAAGGAGCAATTTGCTCCTTATCCTATTTTTGTAATAAATATTTTCTATTAAGATCCGCACATCTCGCAATCTTCAGGATCAGCAGTCCTTGAGCGCTCAAGCATAGCCTGGAATTCGCTCACTGCAATTGGCTGAACATCTTCAGCAGCTACTGCTATTGCAGCAGATTTTGGAGCAGCTGCTTCAGTCGGAAGTTCTTCAACTTTTTTATCGTTGTTAAGTGTAAACTTGATAGCATCAACTGCACTCTTCGTTCTTAGGTAGTACATACCTGTTTTCAGGCCGCTCTGCCATGCATAGAAGTGCATTGACGTAAGTTTAGAAAAGGTAGCACCTTCCATAAACAGGTTAAGCGATTGTGACTGGTCTACAAAATAACCCCTTTGGCGTGACATGTCAATAATGTCTTTCATACTCATCTCCCAAACCGTTTTGTACAGCTCTTTGATGTCCTGAGGAATAATATCAATATCCTGTACAGATCCATTAGCTCTCATAATCTCCTGTTTAAGGTTCTCATTCCATAAGCCAAGGTTTACAAGATCTTCAAGAAGATGTTTGTTCACAACGATAAACTCGCCTGAAAGTACCCTTCTTGTGTATATGTTAGATGTATAAGGCTCAAACGCTTCGTTGTTACCTAATATCTGCGATGTAGATGCCGTAGGCATTGGAGCCATCAATAGGGAGTTCCTTACACCGTGCTCCATAACTTCTTTACGAAGCGAAGCCCAATCCCAACGTCCGCTAAGGTCGCCATCGTTTAGACCCCAAAGGTTGTACTGGAATTCACCCTGAGAAATTGGCGATCCCTGGAAGCTTGAGTATGGACCTTCTTCTTTTGCCAGTTCCATAGAAGCAGTAACAGCAGCAAAGTAGATTGTCTCGAATATCTCCTGGTTAAGCGCTTTAGCCTCATCGCTTGTAAATGGCATACGTAGCAGGATAAATGCATCTGCAAGACCCTGAACACCCAATCCTACCGGACGGTGGCGCATGTTAGAGTTCTCTGCTTCCTGAACAGGATAATAATTCCTGTCAATAACTTTATTAAGGTTGCGTGTTATACGCTTAGTAACCTGGTGTAAGAACTCGTGGTTAAACTTACCGTTCTCCACAAACATTGGTAGTGATATCGAAGCAAGGTTACATACAGCAATCTCATCTGCCGATGTATACTCCATGATCTCAGTACAAAGGTTTGAAGAGCGGATAGTACCAAGGTTCTTCTGGTTTGATTTTCTGTTAGCCGCGTCTTTGTAAAGCATGTACGGAAGCCCTGTCTCAATTTGAGATTCAAGTATCTTCTCCCAAAGATCACGTGCTTTGATTGTTTTTCTTCCTTTATCTTCCGCCTCATACTTAAGGTACATTGTGTCGAACTCATCACTATGCACGTCATAAAGACCCGGGCATTCGTTAGGACACATCAGTGTCCATGTGCTGTTTTCCTGAACACGCTTCATGAAAAGATCTGGAATCCACATAGCAAGGAACAAGTCACGAGCTCTCATTTCCTCTTTACCATGGTTTTTTCTCAGGTCAAGGAAATCAAAAATATCAGCATGCCATGGCTCGATGTAAACCGCAAAGCTTCCTTTACGTTTACCTCCACCCTGGTCTACATAGCGCGCAGTATCGTTAAATACACGAAGCATAGGCACGATACCGTTAGATGTTCCGTTCGTTCCGCGGATGTAAGAACCTGTAGCCCTTACATTGTGAATAGATAGCCCGATACCTCCGGCAGACTGCGATATCTTAGCAGTGCTTCTCAGCGTATCATAAATACCATCGATACTGTCATCTTTCATAGAAAGAAGGAAACACGACGACATTTGTGGCTTAGGCGTACCCGCGTTGAACAACGTAGGTGTGGCGTGGGTAAAGAATTTTTTAGACATCAGCTCATAGGTCTCTATGGCCGAAGCAATATCGTTTAGGTGGATACCAACAGATACACGCATAAGCATGTGCTGTGGCCTTTCCACTATTTGCCCGTTAATTTTCAACAGGTAAGATCGCTCAAGGGTCTTGAACCCAAAGTAATCATAATTAAAATCCCTGTTATATATGATCGTCGAATCAAGCACCTCGGCATTAGCCATAATAGCCTCATAAACCTCATCAGACAAAAGAGGAGACTCCTGCCCTGTTCTTGGGTTTACATAGTGGTACATATCGTTCATCGTTTCAGAGAACGACTTTTTAGTATTCTTATGCAGGTTCGACACCGCGATACGGGCAGCAAGCTGCGCATAATCAGGGTGAGTAATTGTCATAGACGCAGCAGTTTCTGCCGCAAGGTTATCAAGTTCTGATGTGGTTACACCATCATACAGTCCTTCAATAACACGCATTGCCACCTTAACAGGATCTACCAGTTCATTCAGTTCATAGCACAGTTTCCTTACGCGATCGGTAATTTTGTCAAACATTACCGGCTCTTTTCTTCCGTCTCTTTTAACTACATACATATGGCAATAAATTTTAGGTTAATAATCAGCACGCCGTAGCGTACTCATTCGGTATAGATGGTTGTTTTTTTTTGTTATTTATTAAAAGTCAGCATCAAAAGTAATTTCCTGAGAATCACCTTCATTTTTGATTACTCCGGCTTTTTGATATTCTGAAACCCTTTTTTCAAAGAAGTTCGTTTTACCCTGAAGTGAGATCATATCCATAAAATCAAACGGGTTACCCACGTTATATTGTCTCTCACAACCCAATTCAACAAGAAGCCTGTCCGTCACAAACTCCAGGTATTGCGTCATCAACACAGCATTCATACCTATAAGGCTCACCGGAAGCGACTCGGTAATAAACTCCCTTTCGATAGAAAGTGCATCAATAAGAATTTCTTTTATTCTGTCTTTAGGCACCTTATTTACAAGGTGGTGGTTATGCAAATGCACAGCAAAATCACAGTGAACACCTTCATCACGCGAAATTAATTCGTTAGAGAAGGTAAGCCCCGGCATAAGACCACGTTTTTTTAGCCAGTATATAGAACAGAACGCTCCCGAAAAGAAGATCCCCTCTACCGCTGCAAAAGCGATAAGCCTTTCGGCAAATGAATCCGACTCTATCCATTTAAGTGCCCAGTCTGCTTTTTTCTTAATGGCAGGAAAAACTTCAAGTGCACGGAAAAGCTGATCTTTCTCTGTCTCATCCTTTACATACGTATCGATAAGAAGCGAATAGGTCTCACTATGAATGTTCTCCATCATGATCTGGAAACCATAGAAAAACTTAGCTTCGGCGTACTGCACTTCATTCACGAAGTTTTCAGCAAGATTTTCGTTTACAATACCGTCAGATGCAGCAAAAAACGCAAGAATGTGCTTGATAAAATATTTCTCATCTTCACTAAGCTTCGTATTCCAGTCGTTAAGATCCTGGTGAAGGTCGATTTCTTCCGCCGTCCAGAAACTAGCCTCCATTTTTTTGTACCAATCCCATATATCGTGGTGCTTTATAGGGAAGATCACAAAACGGTTTTTATTTTCCTGTAGTATCGGTTCGATTGCAGACATATTGCTTTGACTTTTATGGTATTATAAAATAGATATTCTTACTGTAAGAAGTAGTACAAAGATTGGCATTTGAAACAAAAAATGAAAGTCAAACTTATTCACAATTGGACATAGTTTTTAACAACCGCTCTTTTTCCTACAAAGACAATAATTTAACACAACGCATTGATTAATAACACATTGGCAATTATAAATATACAGAAAAATTATTTAGAAATAGTCTAAAAACAGGTGTTTTTAAAGGGTTTAACGGCGTTTTTGCACCGGATTTTCCTTTAGCTCTTCAGCCACCTTTTCAAGCTCTGTGTACCAGTCGGCACCAAACCTTCTTACAAGTGCTTCTTTTACGAATTTGTATACCGGCACCTCAAGTTCTTTTCCAAGCGAGCAGGCATCACTGCATATATCCCACTTGTCGTAGTTAACAGCAGCAAATTCTGTAAAGTCTTTAACACGTATAGGATATAAATGGCATGAAACCGGTTTTTTCCAATCAACAAGACCCTGATTATAGGCTTGTTCGATACCGCAAAGCGCAGTTTTTCCGTCAAAAATTACGTAAGCACAATCTTTATTATCGATAAGAGGCGTTTCAAGTTCGCCATCAGTCCCTGTTACCCATGTTCCCTGAGCTTCAATTGCAGCAACACCCTCTTTTCTCAAAAAAGGTTTTACTTTAGGATATATGGCTTCCAGAATCCTGGTTTCCTCTTCATTAAGCGGTGCACCCGCATCTCCATCTACACAGCAAGCCCCTTTGCAAGCCGAAAGATTGCAAACAAACTCCTTTTCCAGTATGTCTTCAGACACTATTGTTT
>NZ_JBTKVX010000027.1:0-46370 GCF_054457175.1 Flavobacterium hauense | reverse complement strand
CCGTTACCTACCCTGAATTCGACGGAACAACAACCGTAACACGTGAGTTTAAATCGCATTTTGCCATTAAGAGATAAGAAAGACGAACAGATAAATAAAAGAACCGGGCAGCCATTGGCTGCCCGGTTTGTTTTTTGTATAAAAGGTAGTTTAACCAAAGTCGAAAGTCAAAAAGGAATGGAGAAGTGTAAAGTATAAAGCATAAAGAAGACGCAGCAGATTGGCCTTAGCGCTGACAGAGCCTGCCTGCGGTAGGCAGGGCGGTATCTCCCGCCGGCAGAAGGGAATAAAGCCGATGGCAGGAAACTGCGCTTACAAAAGCGCTTAGTGATGCTGCAAAAAAAGCCCTCCGTAGTACGAAGGGCTCTCATTATATGTGTAAACAATTGTTATTTGTATTTGTAGGATTTGTTATGAATTTTATTTTGGATTTAGACAAAGTATTTTATTTTAAAAGTATTGCTTTTAATGTGGTAAGTTGCTTGTTTTGAGTGTTTAGTGTGTTGTTTTGTTCTTTTTAAATTACCGAATTGCAAAAGACTATAATTAGTATAAGAAGTTTTTTTTAACAAAATTTGGGGAAATTAAACTACTAACTTAAACTGCACTTCATGAACCAACAATTCTTTTGGGGCTTGTCTGAAAACAATTCAGGCGGGTTACTTTGTGTATGTCAAAAATTATCTGTCAGGAAATTTTTCCTGCTTTTGTTTTTGAGTCTCTTTAGCATGACAGGATATGCACAGCTTGCACTCCAAAATTTTGAGAGTGGCATTCCTGCTACATGGGCACAAGCAAATAATGCTGTAGGTACTACGGCATTTACAATTTCGACCGATGGTTATTTAAGCAGTGGGGCTGCTTTTATTGATCCGTCATCAGAAAATATTGGTAACGGAAATACTGCCCAATATTATTTGATAACGCCATCAATAACTGTTCCTGCCAATGGTCAGTTACGATTTTTTACCAAACAATCCAGTACAACTGATTTTGGTAATATTTATCAAATCAGGATATCTACTGCCAGCCAGACAGACATCAGTAGCTTCAACACGCTGCTAGCTTCCTGGACGGAAAGCGAACTCAATACTGTTACTCCGTTAGGGTATGAAGAAAAAGTTATTGATCTACCCAGCAACATTGCCCCCAACTTAAACATTTATGTAGCCTTTGTTTTAATTAACAACCAAAATGGCGCTACACCAAATGCTGATACCTGGTTTATTGATAATGTAAGCCTGCAAACAGGTCAGATTTGTGAAAATGTACTTGCTGAAGATTTTACTGCGTCAGCAATTACACCTACTACCGCGACACTTAGCTGGACACATCCGTCGGCAACACAATTCCAGATACAGGTTTTACCAACAGGAGTATTACCTGGTACTACAGGTACAGTTACAGGGAACTCATATTCTGCAACATTATTAGATCCTGCAACAGGATATGATGTTTATATCAAATCGATATGTTCTGAGTCAACAAGTGTTTGGGCAGGACCTTTTCCTTTTTCAACACCAGCTATTGGTTCATCATGTAGTTCGGCTATTATCATACCGAATACAGGAGCTCCTTTCGTATATTCAGGTAATCTTGATAATTTCCAGAATCCTGACATAACCTATGATACTCAGGGCAGCTGTCTTCCTGCTTCAGTGTCGGGGAATTATCTTACCGGAGGAAAAGCCTTCTTTACTTATACACCAACACAAGATGGTTTAATTACAATAACACAGGTAACTCAAGACACAGGCTGGAATCATATTACAGGTGTTTTTGTTTATGATGGCTGTACTAATGTTGGAGTAAATTGTCTTGCAGGATTAAATACGTCAGAAGCAAATGTTGCAAAAAAGATACCTAACTTTTTAGTTCAGGCCGGACATACTTATATCATTGTAGTTTCTACAGTATTCTCAGGGGAGTCTAATATCCATTTTACACTTAAGGTTGAGACTGCACCATGTGCTCCACCGGCTGTATTTACATACAAAGATCTAATACAGGATAGCGTAAAGCTGTCATGGAATAACGTTGGTAACTTTGCCAGTGCATGGCAGTATGTAGTTTTACCTGCCGGATCACCGGCACCTACAGGTGCTGGAACAGCAACTACTACAAACATAGATAACCTAATAAACACAGGCTTAGCTGCGGGTGCTGCTTATGATTTTTATGTAAGATCGGTATGTAGCTCAGTACCGGGACCCTGGAGCGATCCATATACATTTACAACACAATGTACTGTATTTAATACACCATATACCGAATCGTTTGATGGGGCATTTGGAACAAATCCAACACCATGTTGGACTCCGCTTGATATAAACGGAGATGATACTAAATGGAAGTTTGGATGGGAAAATATTTCGTTAAGCAACCAGGAAATGGCCAGCAATAATGATATGATGGTTCTTCCTATGATTAACTTAGGAACTACTCCTAAAAGACTTAGATTTAAATATCAGACAACAAACGGGGTAAGACGCTACTCAGTAGTATTATCAACAACGGGTATTGGGCCAAATAATTTTACCACAGTTATATTGCCTACACAAAATGTTGATACGAACTATGATCAGGTTGAAAAAATTGTAAACATACCTACAACAATTACGGGCAATGTGAATATTGCATTTTATGTTGATCCGGGTGTAGAGACAGACTATAACAACCTAATAATGGATGATATAGTTGTGGAAGACAAACCAGCATGTCCGGATCCGGTAGCTCTTAATGCTGATGCTATTACTACAACGACAGCACAGTTATCATGGGAAGCAGGAGATGTAGAAACGCAATGGCAGATCGTTGTTCAACCTAAAAATAGTGGTGAACCAACTAGTAGCGGTAACCTTATAAGCAGTAATACATATACTGCCGACCAACTTACGCATGCAACCCAATATGAATACTATGTTAGGGCATACTGTTCTTCGACACAGCAAAGCAACTGGGTAGGGCCGTATTATTTTACGACATTATGTGCAGTGTTTGAAACACCTTTCTATGAGAATTTCAATGACGATGATGCTTCAACGCACAAGTCATGCTGGTCATTTGTTGACGCAAATGGAGATGGCGCACAATGGAATATGAATGCTACTGTGCCTTCTATACAGGGCAACCCATGGTTTGGAACCCCAGAGTTTGATGACTGGATGATTTCACCAGCTATAAATGTTAACGGGGCAAAAGCTCTGAAATTTGATTATAGAGCAGCATTTTCACCATTCTTTGGTGCTCCAAGATTTGGTGTGGAGGTATTAATGTCTACTACAGACACTGATCCTGCAAGTTTTAGTGTTATTATGCCGCTGATGGAATTCACTAACACAGAATATCTTGAAAAAACGGTTTATGTTACAGCTAACGGACCTGTATATTTTGCTTTCAGGGTTCCGCCAACTTTCTCTACAGCGGGGGGTACATCGATATTACAAATAGATAATGTTGCTGTAGTCGATGCTCCCGCATGTCCGGCACCTGAAGCACTTAAAGCAACAAGCATAACCCAGACATCGGCTGTTTTATCATGGAAAAAAGGTTTCCAGGAAACACAGTGGAATGTAGTTGTACAGCCTGCGGGCTCAGGTATCCCGACAGGTACAGGAATATTAACAAGCAATAATACCGCATTCCCTTCAGGTACTCTTTTGGCTAATACAAAATATGAATATTATGTAAGAGCTTATTGTAATGGTACTGATCAGAGTGCCTGGGTTGGGCCATTTGTATTTACAACATTATGTAATGCATTTCCAACACCATTTATAGAAACTTTTGAAAACAACTCACTATCTGAAGGATGCTGGAGAATAACTAATGGCAATTCTGACTCATTTGCCTGGAATCTGAATGTGACTTTAAATCCTTATGAAGGAATACAATCTGCAGGAATATTTACGGGTTCTAACGGTAAAAATAATGACTGGCTGATTTCGCCTACTGTAACGATTACGGCAGGACAGCGTTTACGTTATTATTACAGGGTATATTCAAGTGATTTTTGGGAAGACCTTGATGTGAAATTATCTACAAATGGTATTGAATTAGATCAGTTTACAACTACACTATATACCGTAGATTATTTTGATGAGCCACCTTTAAACAATACTGTATGGAAGGAAAAAGTAATAAACTTCCCTGCAGGTGTAACGGGTGATGTAAATGTTGCATGGCATATACCTCAAAAAGATCCTAACCCATGGAATTACAGAGGACAAATGCTGGTAATAGATAAAGTAATTATTGAAGATATTCCTGTATGTCCTGCACCTGTTAATTTAGCGGTTCAGAATATTACAGATGTCGCAGCACAAATATCGTGGGAAGCTACAGGTACAGAAGCATCATGGAATGTTTATGTACAGCCTGCAGGCCTTCCAGCTCCGGTAGGAAACGGCGATTCGCAGTATTTGCATACAGCAACAGCAAGTCCATATACAGTAACGGGATTAACTCCTGCAATACAGTATGATTACTATGTGAGGGCTGTTTGTGATGGTTCTACAAATAGTGAATGGATAGGGCCGCTGAAATTTATAACAAGTTGTAGTTTTGAGAACCTTTGCGAATATACTATTACATTAAGCGGAGGCCCTACAATGGGTGTTGGCGGAGGTATTGACCTTATCCAAAACGGTGTGAAACTTCAAACTATGGAATTTGCGACAAGTGCATGGAATGAAGTTCCGGCTCCTGCAGATTATCTGGTTTTCTTATGTACAGGTGTTGAATTTTCATTGTTTTGGGATGCTGTTGGTACGGCTCCTGGTCAATTCCCCGGTGCAATGGTTGAAGTTAAAGACGGAGAGGGTAATGTAGTATGGACAGGTGATTTAGGTGTTATTGCGCCAAGAAGCACATTCTATACAGGTCTTTCTTTATGTGGTGCAATTACATGTCCTCAGCCGACTGATTTAGCAGTTAGTGGAACTTCTGTTTTCTCATGGACAGCAGGAGGTACAGAGACACAATGGGAGGTGGCTGTTCAGCCGGTGGCTAATGGTACATTACCACAGTCAGGCATAATAGTGACTACAAATTCTTATACACCACAGGCTTCAGATTTTGTAAACCTTCAAGCCGGAACTTACGAATTTTTTGTAAGAGCCATTTGTGGAGGCGGAGATTCAAGTTTCTGGTCAGGACCTTATGAATTTGTAAGGAATGATGATTCTTCTAAAGCTATACAAGTGCCTGTAAATTCAGGAGAGGCTTGTGAGCAATCAGTTACTACAATCAGCTTTGCAGGTGCTACACCTTCAGCTGAAACAATGACCTGCACCGGTACAAATTATGGTGATGTTTGGGTTGAATTTGTAGCAGCATCTAAAGTTCATACAATAGAATTAGGTAATTTCTCTGCAAAAAACATCTATCAGGGAGGTACAGGACAAGAACCTAAAGTTGGCTTGACATTATATAAAGTTGTGGGTACAACACTGCAGGAAGTTACATGTTCAAATAATAATGTGATTTTAGCAGCTTATAGTACTGAATTAGAAGTTGGAGCAACTTATAAAGTGAGGCTGACATTAAATAATGATATGCCTTACAGTACACTTGACTTGTGTGTTACAACACCTCTTGATGCCTGTAAATTGGATATTCCAAACGGTGGTTTTGAGAAACCTGAGGCAAACCTTGGTTTAGGTAACTTCTTCTCTCAAAATGTTGTGCCGGGATGGAGAAACAACCTTTTGGAAAGTGATACTTCTCTTTATGAGACTATTTTTCTTCAGGAAGCATTTGGATTAAGTGGTTTCACACCATACGAAGGTGGTCAGGCTATTCAGCTGATGGTACCGGATGATAGTATCGCGTTGCCACCGGATCCAAACGACATGGTTAATATCAGGGGGATGTATCAGGATATTGACAGTTCTGAAATTACAAAGTTTGATTATAGTTTTGCGCACTTGGCAGGAGGACACACGATTCAGCTTTATGCAGGTCCTCCATCAGGTCCGTTTGTACCATTAGAAGAACATGTTGGTGTGCTGACATGGAATTTCTACGAAGGAACTTATAACGTTCCTGCAGGACAAAATGTTACACGATTTATTTTCAGGTCAAAAGATATGGCTATCGGAAATATGCTTGATGCAATAAGTATTGTCGCAAATACAGGGATAATAACGCAGGCACATACATTAGACTGTGTTACCGCTTCAACTACGCTTGAGGCTGAAGGAAAAGGTACGTGGGTGGCAGATGCGTCCAATCCCGGTACTGTGGTTATAGCGCAGCCTGATAGTAAAACGACAGCCGTGAGCGAGTTTACAACTCCTGGGGAGTATACATTTTACTGGAGGACACGTTACTGTGAATATACAGTTGTAATTACAAAACAAGGTGTAGATGTGACACCACAGGTGACTACTCCGGTAACATATTGTCAGGATGCAGAAGCAGTGCCATTAACAGCATCTGATCTTCAGGGATACTCGCATATGTGGTATACTCAGGCAACCGGTGGAACAGCTCTTGATGCTGTACCTACACCAGATACAGCTACTGCCGGAACTACATCTTATTATGTAGCTTATGCAAGTGCTGACGGATGTGAAGGAGCAAGAGCACAGATAGATGTTATTGTAAATGAAAAAACAATAGCTGTTACAAACTTTACTTATGATGCTGAGTCATATTGTGAAGGGGCTCAAAACCCGGTAATTACACTTGATGCCGAATTTACAGCTAATGGAATATTTACAGCTGCGCCGGAAGGACTTAATCTTAATGCTGCTACAGGAGCTATAGACTTGTCAGCAAGTGCAGCCGGTACCTATGAGGTAACCTATACAATACAGCCGGATGCAGCTACTTGTAATGAGGGTGGTGTACATACTGTTTCTGTTATAGTATCAGGTAATCTGGACAGTGTCATATCTCAGGAATGCAGGGATAACAGTGTATGGCTGGTAGCTGCTTCTAAAGATGGCTCATTTGATCCGGATGTACACTTTACATGGAAAAATGAGGCAGGGGAGACTGTTGGCGATGACAGGCCTGATTTTAATGTTACTGAATATATTACTCTTGAAGGTGACCTTGAAGTTCCATTGAACTTTACCGTTACAGTAAGTTCAGGTTCATGTGCTGCCGATTCAGGATATACAGTGACGAGTTTAATGTGTGAAGTTCCAAGAGGTATATCGCCTAATGGTGATGGTTATAATGATACCCTTAATCTTACAGGTTTAGGAGTGAAAAACATTACAATCTTTAACCGTTATGGTAAAAAGGTATATAGCCATGGCTCGACATATACTAACCAATGGCATGGCCAGGATACAAACGAAAACGAATTACCTGATGGTACATATTTCTATAGTATTGAAAAAACAGATGGAAGCAGTACAACAGGATGGATTTACATAAACAGGCAATATTAGGTTAAGAATGTCTGATAAAGATTCCTGACAATTATATGTTGTTGGGTTTCTTTAATGTTCAGGATAAGCCCGCAAATTTTTTTTTGCGGGCTTATTATTTTAACTATTGTTTTATGCCAACACGGTAATGCTTTCCGGAATTGGCTGTTTCAAAAGCTTCTGAAATATCTTTCAGGATAAATTCTTCGCTTACAAGTGTCTCAAAAGGATATTTATTGCGATTGTCGGCTATAAAATCTATGGCAAATCCAAGGTCATTAGGTGTATAATTGTGAAGCCCTTTAATTGTTATAAGGTTTCTTACTATCATTTCGGCACTAATTTGTGTGGCGTGTTGTTCGTAAACGGCACCAACCCAAACTGCAATTCCTCCAACAGCAAGCGTTTCCAGTCCATTCTCCATAACAGAAGGTATTCCCGTTGTGTCAATAATTACATCTATCTTTTCTTTTGGAATTTGTGATCTGATATCATCAATTGATAATTTGCCGTCAATAAGTTTATCTGCCCCAAAACGCTTCGCGAACTCTAACCGCTCTTTATTGATATCCATTGCAATAACCCTTTTGGCACTGCCTTCCCTTGCCATAGCGCAAGCTGACAGCCCGAGCATACCTGTACCGGTTATCATTACATTTTTGTTTTTAAGGTATCCTGCTAATCGTATTGCTCCGGCAATAGTTGCATGTGTACAATTTATTGGCGCTGCCTGCCTGTGGTTTAAAGATCTGGGTAGTTTAAAAATTACTGTTCCTTTTTTTAATACGCAGTGCGAGGCGAATCCACCATTTAACCCGTCTTCTGAATTAAATTCCTGATGACCGTAGTTATAAAGTCCTTCAGATTTTTGAGGAATCCCTCTTTTAGCCATTTCACTTTTATCGTCGTAGGCATAGATAGACCAAGTCAGCAAATCTCCTTGGTGCAATAACATGCCGTTGTAGTCAGCTTTTATCTTTTTGCCAAGAGATATAATCTCCCCGATCATTTCATGTCCCAGGACAGAAGGAAAAGGTGAGGAGCGCCTTCCTGTATAAGTATGTAAATCGCTGGTACAAATTGTGGTATAGACAATGCGAACAAGAACTTCATTGCTGTCAATTTCATTTATCATCACTTCTTCCTGATGGAATGGTACGCCGTTTGCGGTAAATACCATTGCCGTCCCTTTTTGAATCATTTTAAGTTTTAAAGTTTTCTATTTGTAATGTTTTGCTGAATATTTAACGTTTATTTCCTCCTTTTGTAAATCATATCACGTTTCGGGGAATTTATGATTTAAAAAGATTATGTAAACATTATTGTAATCTCTTTTTAATTGTAATTGATTGACAATCAATTGTTTTTGATTGTGTTGTCAAAGGTAATTTGATTTTTACAATAATTAAAAAAAATTCATTATTGCCGAGTTTTAATAACTATTACTTTACGTTTGCTTAATCCTTATTTTGACTGCAACTATGTGTTTGGAGAGAATAATAAGATAGTATGACAGGTATATTTATTATATATAGTAAATTGATATAACATTCTTGATGTGGGAGGAGCACAAGCTATAACTGATTTTATTATCGATTGTACTATGGGAAAGAAATTAATGTATTGGTTGATGAGCTATTTGCCGGTTTAATTCAATTTTATGAAAGAATAAATACAGGCCTGTACTTATTAGCTATTATTTTTTCGGCATTTTCCTCTTGGCGAATCTCCTTCCTGAAGGACAATTTCGGAATGAAGGAATTGTGCCGCCTCCGCTGAGCCTTTTACTTTAGCAGCACTGCGTTCCAGCATTTCCATTTCAAATTGAGTTAACACGCTCTCTCTGATCCCCGAATTTTTCCATTGAGATAATGATTTGCATCCTCTTGAAATTTCGCGGGCAAGAGCCAGTGCATCAAGTAATGCCTGATTTGCCCCCTGCCCTTTAAAGGGGCTCATGGGGTGAGCAGCATCACCAATAAGAGTTACATTACCTCCTTTATTTAGTAATTCAGAATTAAGCATTTCCCTGTCATATACAGGATAGCCCGAAACCTGGGCTTCAGGAGTTGCTGCTAAAACCTGCGGAATAGGGCGGTGCCATTGGGTTCTGCGACATGCCTCTTCTTTAAGTGCCTGAGGTCCTTTGGAACTTAATGCTTTGGCTTCATTCTCTTGCATTGGGAAACTAAGCTGCCACATTATTGAATCCGAGGTGTAAGGCATCATGTAAATTCGTTCATTGCCGTTAGCCGTTTGAAATACAGTAGATGAGTCCAGTAAGGGACTATCACAGCCTTCAAGAGCGCTCAACGGACAAATGCCCAATATCACGATGCAATCCAGATAGCGCAGCGGTGTAATATCTTCACCGATTAGTAATCTGCGGACTGAACTGCGAATTCCGTCAGCTCCAACTACAAGGTCGGCTTTTATACTCTTTGTTTCGCCATTTGAAATAAAGCTTAAATGGACACCATCATTTTCATATTCTTTGAGGTCTACCAGCTGATGTCCCCATTGTACCGCATCCTGTCCGCCGAGTTGGTCCACTAAAGCCAAACGCAAAGATTGGCGTGCGATATGCACATTTGAGCGTTTTGAAGAAGATTTTCCATTAGAAGGTGCCCACTTTCTGAGTCCCCATTCACCTATCACTTTTCCTTCGGTAGTATGAACAATATGCTTTGTAGAAACCACACCTTCATGAAGGGAATTAATACCCAATCCCTGTATTGCTTTACTGGCTTGCTGCAAAGTGAGGCCATAGCCCTGGGACCGTGCCTCGAAGTTACTGTCACGCTCATAAAGGGTGAAAGGAATCCCTCTGTGTAAACAAGCTACAGCCAAAGCCACTCCACCAATACCCGCTCCGATAATTGCTATATGGGGAAAATTCTCTGTATCTGCTATAGGATAGCCGGAAGATTGAACCAACCCCGATCCATTACAGTTCGGGCATGAGTATAAATGGCCCTTAGGCTGATCAGGAGTCACTCCTTCGCCCTTGGTTTTTTTAAAATCATTTAATACCGTTTGGTAATGAAGTTTGGCTTTCTTGCTTAGTCCACGGCTTTTTTTACCGAGTCCATTACATTTTAAGCACATACTCCAGTTTGCTTCTATAGTTTTCACTTCTTAATTTCCTCTTTTCCCGTGCAAAGGTAATTTATTACACGACTAAAATTACGCACGGGAACTACAAGGCGATTTGATAAGTATGATTGCTACTATTTCAATGCCGCGAAAGCCGGCAAAATAGCCGACTTTCCTTAGTTAACAATGTTATAAAAACAACTCTATAACTTTTTTGTATAATAACATAATGCAATCACTTTCATATCGTGTTAATTTTACTAAGGCTACTACTAATATAAAAGTGAACTCTATGGGTGTTTTTAAGACTGTAATGATTTTAATTATTTCCCTGGCATTATCTTCCTGTAACCATGACGTTGATGATGATGCTAAGAGCGTGCAGTATAGGGTTGTTGTTGAAGGTCCAATATTAAAAGGAGTTACCTATAAGTCAGCCAACGGTGAAATTAACACTGTCGATCCTGTGGCGGACGTTAATATCTGGCATACTACCGAATTTACTGATGATGATTTTGAAGCTCATTTTATTACTGAATTTGTGAATTCAGGTACTGATGAAGAACCTTATAAGCTTAGTTGTTTTGTAGAAGGTGAGTTGGTTTCTGTTAAAGAAGGGATAGTATTACCTTTATCTGAAACAACTGAAGAAATTAAGTATTTTGTCGAAAATTAGATAAGCTTTTTTAAACCTCATAGTTACATTTACTCTCTTAGCACCGATATATCTTATTAATGCTTGAGCATTTCGTGTGCATATTGAACCCCTATACCATATGCACCACCATATTTCTTAACAAGATCGGTAACCGCTTTATAGGTTTCCTGACGTGCCCAGTCACGCTGTAATTCTAAAAGGTATTGAAGCGAAGTAATTGGTTTTGCTCCTGCCTGTACCATTCGTGTTACAGCTATTTCGTGAGCTTCTTTAGATACATCACCACTGGCATCGGTTATTACATATACTTCATAACCATCATTTACGGCAGAGAGTACAGGCCCTACTATACAAACGCTTGTCCATAATCCCGAAAAGATAATTTTCTTTTTCCCTTTACTAATTATGGCCTTATATGCATTTATATCTTCCCACGAATTCATTGTTGTACGGTCAATGTAATTGGATGTCTTTTGGGGGTAAAATTGTTCGATTTCCGGGAAAACAGGACCACTGAATGATTTCTCGGCTACTGTAGTTACAATTGTTGCTACAGTAAAAATTTTTGATGCTCCCGCTACCAATGCAGTATTATTGCGTAGCTGGTCTACACTTTGGCTCGCTACTGGAAATGCCATTTGACTTTCATAATCTATAAGTACTAATACATGATTACCGGGACTTAATAATTCAGGACTTGGCTTTTGACCAAAAACGGACAAAGAGACTACAAGTAATGAAGCTGTGAGGAAAGATGTTCTCATAATGATTAAAATTTAAGATTAGTATTGATTGACTTATCAATAACCAAAAAGAAAGTCTAAATATTAAGTTATTGATTATTAAACTGTTATATAACTATTTAAAAATTTTCAGTAGCGAAATAAAAAATTAATGCCGGTTTTTAACGATATATCATTAAAAACCGGCATTAATTTTTTAGAATACCAATTGATTATTAGACGTACTATTTATTGCATAAGCTTTACGGATATGCCTAATTTTTTCATTTTAGAATTCAGCGTAGAAGGTGGCAGATCCAGAAGTTCGGCGGCACCACCGGCACCGTAAACTTTTCCTTTACATTTTTTTAGAATATAGTAGATGTATTCCCGCTCCATTTCCTGAATTGTCTTTATAGAATCGATGTAGAATTCCTGACCTGTTATACTGTCTTTTATCTGTTGGCTTTTTGGTAGCTGGATTTCTTTAATGGTGTCTCCTTCGGCAAGAATAATACTTCGTTGTATGGCATGTTCAAGCTGTCTTACATTTCCGGGCCAGTTATAAGACATTATCTGTTCCAGTACATTTGCAGAAAACACTACCGGCCTTTTATTGAGCTTATTGCTATAGGTTTGTATAAAATAAGAAGCCAGGGCAATTATATCATCTTTACGCTCTCGTAACGGAGGAATTATTATAGGGAATACATGCAGTCTGTAGTACAAATCCATCCTGAATTTCCCTGAAGTAACTTCATCTTCCAGATTTTTATTTGTAGCTGCTATTATCCGGGCGTTTATTTTGATGGGCTTATGGCCACCTATTCTTTCAATTTCATTTTCCTGCAATACGCGTAATAGTTTCACCTGAAGATCTATAGGCATTTCACCTATTTCATCTAAAAAGATTGTACCGTTATCAGCTAATTCAAATTTACCAAGTTGTTTTTCTGTTGCTCCTGTAAATGCTCCTTTTTCATGTCCGAATAGTAATGATTCTGCCAGATTTGCAGGGATGGCACCACAGTTAATGGTAACGAACGGCTTGTTCTTTCTTAGAGAGAGATTATGAATGCATCTGGCTACCTGTTCTTTGCCTGTTCCGCTTTCACCTAAAATGAGTACTGAAGTATCTGACGGGGCAACCTTCGTAATTGAATCATATACGTTTAACATGTTTTTACTGCTGCCCACAATGCCTTCAAAGGTGTCGGATAGGTTAACAGCAGGGATGGTATTATTTTTTTTAGGATCTGGCTTTTTATTCTCTGTCACAGGTTCATTCAGTACACCTATTAATCCGGATAATGATGGCTTTATATCGCTAACTAAAGCTAGATGGTTTTCTGTAAAACATTCAGGCTGCCTGCTGTAAAAGAAAAAATGGTATATTTTTTCTTGTAAAATGACTGGCTGGACAAAAAAAGAACGTATACCAAATGATTCTGCAATGCCTCTTTTTATAGCACACGTATTACATTCTTTTATAAAAGCAGCTGCTTCATAGATCATAGGCTCATCATACACAGGACCGTCTGATTTCTTATTTTTCAGATCCTCTGCGCTCAATTTGGTGAGGGTAGCAAGTTCTTTAGGAGTAATGATTTTATAATCCCTGAAGTTGCGACGTATAAGGCCATTCATTTTATAGCCCTGGCCAGCATCAGCAGGCCCAAACTCCATATAATCAAAGGGCAGATAGGTTTGCAGTACATTTCCGAGCTGTACAAAAGTAGTTTCCCAATTGTCAAAAGCACCATTAATGGCATTAATATTATTTTGTAGCGTATTTATATGATCAAGCATGGACTCCGCATTATGCTTATGTCTATATGATGCAATTTCAAGAGTTGTAACTATATCCTGCTCTCTGAAAGGCTTTACAATAAAACCGTAAGGATTTGTGGTTTTAGCTTCGTTGAGTACGTTTTTTGATGAATTTGCAGATATGTAAACAAAACCAATACCCGAGCCTTTAATTTTTTTTGCGAGATCAATACCCGTTTCTGCACCACGTATAAATATATCCAGGCAAACCAGATCCGGCTTATCCTTTTCGATACAGTCAATTGCTTCTTTAAATGTTGATGCTATGCCCGTAACTGTATATCCCGTTTTTTCCAGGATAAGCTGTAAATCATAAGCTTCAATAAACTGGTCTTCAACAATTAATATTCTCATGATGATTTGAATTTAAGAAGGGCCGGCTTAATCTTAGACAGATAAAGTCATAGATACACATTTAGCTAAAGACCTGTTAATCTTGCCATCAATATTTATTACGATAATTGAGATGTGTTAGTTTAGCCCCTTTTATATCTTGTTTTTAAAAATTTTAGAATTAGTGGAATTTGTTTTTTGTTAAGAAAGTGGAAAAAGTATCATAAAATTAATAAAAAACAGGAAATTATGTCGTTTTTTACTTATTATTATTTACACCTATTTTGTTGTAAATTATTAAATATTGAATGCTTTTTTATGGGTTCTTTAAAATGTTATATTTCTGGTTTGCAATTGCACGGAATCATAAAAAAAACCGCGCAAGCGGTTTTTTCATTATGATTCAATTTTTTTAGAAATGTAATCTGCAACTTCGGCAAGCCGGTTAGCAAAGCCCCATTCATTATCATACCATGAGGCTATTGAAAGGAGGTTACCCTGCTTTATGGTAAGAGGAAGATCCATAAGCGAAGAATGCGGATCACCCACAATACGGGCCGATGTCCATTCTTCTTCGAGTACGTCCAATACGCCTTTAAGCTCTCCGCTTGCAGCCTTCCTGAAAGCATTATTTACTTCTTCGGTAGTGCAATCTTTTTCGGTAACGAGATTAAGTTCAGCAATACTACCTGTTTTGGTAGGTACCCTGTAGGCTTTTCCGGTTATCTTAAGATCATTCCATATAAATTGCAGTGCCTTTGCAGCACCTGATGATGAAGGAATAATATTTTCGACGGCTGCCCATGAATCACGTCTATCCTTCATAGGCTGATCGGTTAGTGATTGCGAATTGGTGTAGGAATGTACCGTTGAGAACAAACCATACTGGATTCCGAAATTTTCCAATATTACCTTGATAGGGATCGCAAGTGCATTAGTGGTGCAGCTGCCCATGCTGATGATCTTTTGGCTATTAGGATCAAATGTATCCAGATTGATGCCTTTAAGCAATACAGCATCACAGTCACTTAATGATTTACTTGGAGCGCTTACAAGTACATAACGTGCACCGCGATCCAGGTGAACCTGCGCTCCGGCACGGGTTGTCGCCCTGCCCGTACAATCTATAACCACATCTACATTAAGTTCTTTCCAATCCGGTACTTCTTTTAAAGAGTTGATGTATGGAAAACTATGGTTACCTATAAAAAGTACATTATCTCCAGCAGATACGTTCTCATCATAACGTCCGTAATTGCTGTCTACGCTAAAAAGCGCTGCAAGTGTGTCTACATTATGGATATCAGCTATGACCTGCGGTACAATTAATCCTTTCTTCAATGCCGCTTTTAAGAATTGCCTGCCGATGCGTCCAAAACCATATAAAGCTATTGTTGCCATATTAAAATATTTTTATTGGTTAAGATAAGCAATTATTCGTTAAGATGCGCATCAACAGTTATTAAGGCATTGAGTGCTTTACTGATAGGGCAATTTGTTTCAGCATCTTTAACCGCTTCGTCAAACAATTCACGGCTAATGCCCTGCACGCTGGCTTTAAGTGTAAGCCTGGATTCTGTGATAGATAAACTATTGTCGTCCAGATTCACTACTGCATTCGTTTCCAGCCTTTGCGGTGGAAATCCTTTTTCCTGAAGAACGATTGAAAGTTTCATGGTAAAACATCCCGCATGAGCTGCTGCAAGAAGCTCTTCAGGGTTAGTGCCGATACCATCGGCGAAACGGCTTTTAAAAGAATAAGGTGTAATGTTCAATGTGCCACTTTGTGAGGTAAGATCTCCCGATCCTTCCATCACAGTACCGTTCCAAACTGCGGTCGCTCTACGTTTCATAATTATAATTATTTAAGGTGTTTCTTTATTTCTGTTGCGGCGTGTTCCAGCATAGAACGGGTTGATGTCTGTGTAGCGAGAGCATTAAGCAGGCCAAAATCGTGAATGGTTCCGTTGTAACGCACGGTAGCCACTTCGATACCGGCTTCGTCAAGATGTCTTCCAAAGGTTTCGCCCTCATCTCGCAATATGTCATTTTCGGCAACCTGTATCAATGTCGGTGGGAAGTCCTTAAGCTCTTCGCTAGAGGCATTAACCAAAGCGATATGGTAATCTTTGCGGTCTTCGGGTCTGGTAGTATAATTATCAAACATCCACTTCATTGTTGGAGCGGTAAGAAACCTGTGCGTGGCAAATTTTTTAAACGATTCTGTTTCAAAGCTTGTATCAGCAACCGGCCATAGTAAGTTTACAAATTTAAATAGAGATTTACCTTTTTCTTTGGCAAGTAATGCTGTTCCTGCCGCCAGGTTTCCTCCGGCACTATTACCTACAATCCCTAACTTTGAACCATCTACATTTATTTCTGCTCCATTTTTTGAGACCCATTTAGCTGCAGCATACACCTCGTCCAGGGCAACAGGATATTTGGCTTCAGGAGACCGCGTATATTCTACAAAAACAGCTGTAGCTCCTGACAATACAACAAGATCTCTTACTAATCTTCTATGCGTAGGATAATCTCCCAGCACCCAACCGCCGCCATGTACGAAAATAAATGCAGGCGTTTTGCCTGTTATTCCCTTTGGGCGTACAATATTGAGTTTTACAGTAAGTCCATTTTCGGTAATTGTCTTTTCTGATTCTTCAATGCCTGAATAGTCTACATTAGCAGAAGCCTGTGCACCTACAAGTACCAGTCGTGCCTCTTCGGGAGTCATGCTCTCTAAAGGTTTTCCTCCGGAGTTAAGTACTTTTAAAAACTCACGTGTGCCATGCCCAATGTTGGTATCTGTAGCATAATCGCGAACTTCAGCGATTGGCTCAGGAAGTTTGACATCAATTATTTTCGTTTTTTCCTTACAGCTTATTAGAAATAGGAAGCTAAGTATAGCTGCTGCTGAGAGGAATAGTCTTTTATTTTTCATGGTAAAAAGTGTTTAGAGGTTATTGATTTTGTTTGATAAATGCATGTATATAATCGGCAGTAAGCTGAGGATATTCATGCTGTGGTCCATGCCCTGAACGAGCCATAACAATAAGCTGAGAAGTTTCCAGCTTACGATTTAACTCAAACCAGTTTTCGGGGGGAAAGCATATCTCATGATCGCCTGATATGATAAGCAGGGGCACTTTTGTAGTAATGATTTTCTCCCTTAATTTACCTGGGTCATTTTCAAAACCTGCAGCTACATTGCTGTAATGCTGCCATAATTCCTGCTTAATTTTTATATCACGTCCTTTTGTACGCTGGGCCAGTCTGTCATGGCTTTTTTTTGCTGCCAGACGGCTTTTTTCTGATAGGGGTTCAAAGAACAGTACGACCTCGTCTTCAAGCGTGTAATCATAAATCCATGCTTTTTTTTGAAATATCTCTTCAAAAGGATAATTAACTTTTCCGGGAGGCTTAGTTCCTATAAGTATGGTTTGGTCAATTCTTTCCGGATATAAGGCAGTAGCAGCCTGGGCAGTAAAACCCCCTATAGACCATCCAAGCATAGTGAATTTCTTAATTCCCAATGCATCAGCCAGTTCTATAACATCTTTTGCGGTGTCTTCAGCGCTGTCATGGGGTGTGCCTGTAGATGATGCCAGGCCAGAATAATCGAAAGTGATTACCTGATAATTTTCGGCCAGAGCATCAAGAAATGCGGGATCCCAGTCATCAAGGTTTCCCCTGAATCGATTTGACAAAATAATAGCCTCGCCTTTACCAATAGAACGATAGGCCAGTTTTTTTCCTTTTTCTTCTATAAACTGTGTTGTACTGTTAACTGCACTTACACTTTGCGCTCCTGATTGCTGCGTTGCGATTGTCAGTATAAGAGCTGTTAAATTGGTTGTTTTTTTCATAACGATTGATTTAGAGCTATATGACAGGCATATAATGTGCCTTGTTTTTATCTATTTGTAAATCAATACGTTATGTGTTTATGAGTAGTTGGCTAATCATCTTATATCGCTAAACACACATTTTATAACGATATAAAGCAAATTGATACATGCTAATTGAAGAAAATATAATGTGCCTATATATTTTCTGAATATCGCTAAAAAGCGAAATAGAGCCGAAGAGTTGAGAATTAAATATGACTTAATGTGCTGATTTTTAAATATTTGATTTTGTGGCATGAGGTTGGAATCTACTGGTATGTCCAAAAGACAACAGATCGAAACGACAACCTAATTTAAAAGACAGTATTATGAAAGAATTACTATTACTTTTTGGAACCCTTGCATTGAATATGTCACCAGTGTGTGATAAATGTTATGATAACGAAGATTTTCAAATCAAATCGGCATCAGTAACCCATAACAAAGATCTTGGAGTCACTATCTGGGAAATAAAAGTAAAAGGGGAAGCCGGTTATACTACTCCAAAGGCAGTAGGCAAGCTTAATGGTGCACCCGTATTGGGCTATGTATTCCCAACAACACTTAAACCTGCAGATGTGGGTTTTAGCCATACTGAAGGTATTGTTGCATTGGCTCTTACTTCTCATCCTGATTTTGATGATACACCCATGTGGGATGAAGATGCGGATAAAAACTTTGCTAATGATGGTGTTATATGGCATCCGCATTGGGTAATACTTACAGAAGATAAACGAGTAGGAGGAGGCCTTTCTGTAAAGCAGTTTAAAAAAGGCGATCCTTCTGTAACATTGCCCGCTAACAACCCTGGAATGGAAATGTATATGGACAGCCCCGGTTATAATGTAGTAACAAAAGGAAACTCAATTAAGGTAATAGTTCCAAATTACAGGATAAGCAATAAAACCGATTTTAAATTTGATGCTGTAGCCTGTTATATGATGGTTGATACCGGAGGCGGTGAAGATAACATGGGCTCAAAAGATATGCCCATGCTCGGTGTTTACAAAGTATACTCCGTTGCCAGTGGTAATCTATCTCTTCCTTATACTGTAAAGTAAACCTAAACCACCTGTTGCGTAAAGAAATTTAAAATATTGATTATGGAAAATGTAAAAAAAAAGAAAGTGATTTTTATAACAGGGGCTTTCGTAAGCCATGCCTGTTGGAATAACTGGATAGAATATTTTGACGAACATGGATATGAAGCCATCGCACCGCCATGGCCATTTAAAGATGGTGTTGCGAGAGTACTTAGGGACAGGCAGCCTTATGACAGCGGATTAGCATCATTAACACTTAAGGAAGTGATAGACCATTATGTTGCTATAGTACGACAAATGGATGAAAAGCCAATTATCATAGGGCATTCCTTAGGAGGACTCATCGCACAGATACTTATTAATAGGGAACTTGGAGTGGCGGGTGCCGCTATCCATCCTATTCCTCCTCAGGGAATTTTGCCTTATGAGTTCAAATTCCTGAGATCTACCTGGGGTGTGCTTGGATTATTTACATCACTAAAAAAAACTTACATGATGTCTTTCAAAGAATTTCAACGGGCATTTGTAAATAGTATGGCTTTAGACAAACAGTTGGTTGATTATGATAAATACGCTATTCCTGAATCTAAAAGAGTCGCCAGGGGAGGACTTACTTCTATGGCTGCTGTAGATTTTAATAAAGAGCATCCGCCTTTATTGATAACTTCCGGTGGAATTGATAATTTGATTCCCGTGCATCTTATAAAAAGGAATTTCAGGAGATATAAGCAAAATAATTCTATAACGGACTATCGTGAATTTCCCCTAAGTAATCACAGTGTGCTTACCCAACCTGAAAGTTGGAAATTAGAAGCCGACTTTGTACTTGACTGGCTTAAGCTGGCAGTAAATTAAGACAGTAGTGTTAGGTTAATTGTTAAGTTGAAAGCCGGCGCTATGGCGCCGGCTTTTTAAGTTAAATCCAGGATAGTTCAGTGTGTATTATGCACTTACTTTGTTTAAAGTGATATTGTCATAGGCTATCTTATTAAAGAATAAGGAGACGATAAAGCCATCATTATTGCCAAACTCCAGTTCTGCATTAAGTTCCTTACTAAATCCCTTTATTAGTTTTATACCAAGAGATGAGGATTCTGATAAATTATCTATATCCTTAATGCCTATTCCGTTATCATTTATTGTCAGCAGTATCTTGTTGCTTTCCAGTTCTTTGAGGGATATCTTTATGATTCCTTCTCTACCGGTAGGAAAAGCATGCTTAATGGAGTTAATTATTGTCTCATTAATAATAAGTCCAAGGGGTACCGCTTGTGTAGAGGTCAGCTCAATAGGTTCTACGTCAATTATAAATTTAATGCGCTGACCGGTATCAAAGGTGATTTTAAAATATTCTATCAGTTCTTTTATATATAGCTCCATATTAATGGAAACAACATTTTCAGACTGATACAATTTTTTATGGATCAGTGACATAGAGTGTATCCTGTCCTGGCTGTTTTTTATAGCAGCTTTGGCAGTTTCATCTTCTAAAAAATGGGATTGGGTATTTAGCAGGCTCATTACTATCTGCAGGTTGTTCTTTACTCTGTGATGTATTTCTTTTAATAGCCATTCTTTTTCGTTAAGAAGATTTTCGAGTAGCTCATTTTTCAGGTTAGTTTCTTTCCTTATCCTTTGGTTTATGCGATATCTTCTATAAATCAGTATTATGGCAATTATTAATAAAGCCACCCCTATCAAACTTAGGTTTTTTTGTGTATTGGCTCTGCTAAGCACAGCACTTTGTAATTGAGCCTTTTGTTTCAGGAGCAGATTGTCTTTTTTGCCCTTTTCTACATTATACTGGACTTCCAGTTCTGCCAGCTGTTTATGTTTGGTTTCATTAAACATGCTATCCCTGTAAATAGCTGACATCTGATAGTTTTTAAGAGCAGAATGATAGTTGTGTTGAATAGAATCCAGATCGTATTGCATCAAATAATAATTATGCTTTCTGCTTTTAGTGTCAGCCATTTCTTTTAATATGTTTACATATTGCTGTGAAAGCGCATACTGCTTTTTATAATAGTAGTATCTTGCCAGGGCTGTAGCTGTTAGGGATATTGTTTTCGCATTATCATTTGCCGCTGGCAACAAAGGTATAAGTTGCTTGACATAGTGTTCAACTTTTTCGTAATCACGTCTTTGTATGTACTGTATTATGAATTCGCTTAAAGCGTTTGCCTGTAAATACAGTGCTGCAATGGTGTAATTTTTTTCAATCTCTTTAAAAATAATTTCAGCTTCGTCTGTTTTATCGGTTTTCATTAAGGAACCCCATAGATCCAGGCCTGTTACAAGTATAATGTCAGGGTCAATATATAATTTTGAAATTTCGTATGCTTTTCTGTAACATGACACCTCTTTCTCGTCATTATGAATAGTACTGTATGTAACTCCTCCATGAGTATATACTGTAATCATGTCATAACTACGATCATTGTACTTTTTTGCAATCATTAATGCATTTGTTAAGCAACGCAATGCTTTTTCCTGTTCGGAAAAATGGCTGTAAAGACCTGCCATTTGAGAATATACATATTGTAAATTTTTCTTACCGGCCTGTTTATAATAAACGAGTGCCTTTTCATAAAAATAAATTGCTTCTTTATTTTTCTCTCCTCCGTGATACATAAGGCTTAATCCGCAATCTTCATAAGCTTTGCCTATTAGCATCTTATTTTTTGTACTTAATGCTATTTCAAGATTGTTTTTAGTAATGCTGTCATATGTGATCCCTGCATCTACATAACGTTGTGCAAAAAACTTTGTTCTGTTTCCCTCAAATAGCAAAGTGTTATCCTTGATGTTTTTTGCAATAGCAATAGCCTTATTGGAAAACTCAAAGCTTTTAGCATAATCGCTTTGGTAATTATAGGCCTTGGAATAGAGTAAGTAAGTGCTGCCCAGTTCTTTTTGGGACTTGATGGTTTGAGATAATTTTTCACTTTTTTTAGCGAGTGTCATCGCTGTGTCCATAGATTTCTGATATCCATCCATATAGGATTGCTCTACATGGTAATCGCCTAAAGCAAGCATGGCTGCAATTTTTTGATGATTGGATTTTGCTGTAGCCATCTCTTTGGTTAGCTTTTTATACAATTGTTGGTTGTATTGTGCTTTTAAGCTAAATGTGGCAAGCAATATAGTAAAAGCAACTATAAAATATTTTTTTTTCATCGATAGGAATATTTTTTTTACTGGGTGTAAGTGCTTGTTAGTCAGTTAAAATTAATGTTTATTTTAGTGAAATATGCTACTATAATTTAAGATTGTAAATCTTCTATCTGCATAGTCAAAAAAGAAGCCATGAAATTATACAAGGGAGGTGGTATTTTTAATAGGTTTACTATCAGTGTTTTATTTAAAAATGCATTTATTCTTAGTAATGCAATGCAACGATATATCGCAATTTTTACTAATTATCGTAAAACCATTATTGGTGTCTGTTGTTTAATTGATTGATAATTAGCGTTCTATTTTTTGGGTGTGTTTTTTGCTTCTGCTGATGAAAGAATGTTTGTAATTCGGGGCCGGATAAGTGCAATGTCTGTTCGGCTCCTGTATTACTATAATCTATTAAATCTGAAAACATGGAAAAAAAATCACTCACTACGGCAACAGGAACCCCTGTTCCTGATAATCAAAATATAATGACAGCCGGAAAGCACGGACCAGCCTTATTACAGGATTTTTGGTTTCTTGAAAAAATGGCGCACTTTGACAGGGAAGTAATACCGGAAAGGCGTATGCATGCCAAGGGATCGGGAGCTTATGGTGAGTTTGTTGTCACCCATGATATTACCCGTTATACTAAAGCAGATATTTTTTCGGGAGTAGGTAAAACAACTCCAATGTTTGTGAGATTTTCAACTGTAGCGGGAGAAAGGGGGGCGGCAGATGCTGAACGTGATATAAGAGGTTTTGCGCTTAAGTTTTATACTAATGAAGGTAATTGGGATTTGGTAGGTAATAATACCCCGGTTTTCTTTTTAAGAGACCCCATGAAATTTCCTGACCTGAACCATGCTGTAAAACGTGATCCGAGAACAAACCTGCGCAGTGCTAATAATAACTGGGATTATTGGACTTTGCTGCCCGAAGCATTACATCAGGTAACGATAGTGATGAGCGACAGAGGCATTCCCAAATCTTACAGGCACATGCATGGATTTGGAAGCCATACCTACAGTTTTATAAACGCTGAAAATGAAAGGTTTTGGGTAAAATTCCATTATAAGTCACAACAGGGGATTGAGAGCTTATCAGATAAGGAGGCAGATGCTATGATAGGTAGCGACAGGGAAAGCCACCAGCGCGATTTGTATGAAAATATAGAGAATGGCAATTTTCCGGAGTGGCAATTCTTTATACAGGTGATGACAGAAGATGAAGCCCGTAATTATCATATTAATCCATTTGATTTAACCAAGGTTTGGCCGCATTCAGATTATCCGCTAATTCCTGTCGGTAAATTTATACTGAATAAAAATCCTGATAATTATTTTGCTGAGGTTGAGCAGGCTGCTTTTAACCCGGCTAATATAGTGCCCGGTATTGGCTTCTCGCCGGATAAAATGCTTCAAGGCAGATTGTTTTCTTATGGAGATGCCCAACGTTACCGCCTGGGGGTAAATAATTACCAGATTCCGGTAAATGCTTCAAGATGTCCCTATCATGCCTATCACAGAGATGGCAGTATGAGGGTTGATGGCAATTATGGAAGTACAAAAGGCTATGAGCCTAATAGTTTTGGTGAGTGGCAGGATCAGCCTCAATACAAAGAGCCTCCATTAAAAATAGAAGGAGATGGGTATGCCTGGGATCACAGGGAAGATGACGATTATTATTCTCAACCGGGTAATCTTTTCAGGCTTTTAAGTGAGGAAAAAAGGCAATTGTTATTTGATAATACCGCAGCTGCTATTTATGGCGCTGAGAAATTTATCAAAATACGCCACATCAGGAATTGTTATATGGCTGATGCGGAATATGGCGAAGGAATTGCCATGGCACTTGGAATTGACATAAATGAATTAAAATAAAATAGCTGCAGGTGTTTGCTGGTGGTAAGAAAATAGAAGCTTCGAATCATTGATTTGAAGCTTTTATTTTAAAAATAATGGTAATTATTAAGGCAGCAGGCCTGATTTTCTGTTTTTTAGCAATAAGTAGCATATATAACCGATTGTTTATAGTAATGTAAGAAATTAAATTCTACAATTCCTATATTTGGTTTCTTCAATTTCTAGATACATTTATTATAATGCTGCTACAAAGAAATACCAGATATACGTGTTTATTCCTGTTCTTCATGTTCTTCTGTATTCCTGTTATGGGAAATACTAAAGTTGTTTGTGATTCACTTATCAGTAAAGGTGTAAAAGCATTTGGAAAACATGATTTTGTAAAATCATTGGAGCTGTTTACCGAAGCACGCTCAATAGCTAAAAAAAACAAATGGTATAGAGAACTTTATACTTCAACGTTCAATATTGGCAACACCTACTATGAAATGCTTGATTATGGTGAAGCCCTGAATTACTTCTTAGAAAGCTATACAATTGCCTTAAAGAAGCTAAATTCTAAAGATGAAATCGCTTCACTGAATAACATAGCTAATTTATATACTAAAGAAAAAATATATGACAAAGCGCTTGAATATTACTTCAAAGCATACAACTTAGCAAAAGATAAAAATATAGATGCAAGAAAAGGCCTGCCGGTAATGAACATTGGCTACATCTATAACCGAATGGGAGAGCCTGCCAAGGCAAGGCCCTATATTGTAGAGTCTATGCGCTATTTAGAAGATGGATATTTACTTAGTGCCAAAGTTCTCTTAGTTGAAAACGATATGCTTCTTGGAAATACAGCTCTGGCAAAGAATAAATCTTTTAAGATGCTGGAAGATGCCACAATCGGTAAAGCTGAAAATCTGGATATATTTCTTTGGCCTTTAATAGCTAAATGTTACCTAAAGGAAAAGGATTACGAGTCTGCTGCACAATTTGCTTTAAAAGTTATTAAAACTACAAGCGATCTTAATATAAAAAAAGATACATATCAGTTACTGTCTGATATTTACAGGCAAAGCGGTAAGCTGGATAAGGTTATAGACTATAAGGATTCTATTATAGTATCTGAGAAAAAGCTGAATGACATAAAAAATGGCAGATTGTTTGAAAGCAACAGGGTTAAATTTGAGATTCAGGGCTATAAAGAACAACTGAATGCAAAAGAAGAGAATATGGCCGAGGAGCGTAGGATATTCTATGCTATCATTGCTTTAATAATGGTTATTGTAATTGTTACGATACTTGCCTTAAGACAGAAAAGAATAATTGCAGAACGTAACCAGCAAAGTAGCGAACTTGATCTTGAAAAGGAAAAGAATAACAACCTGTTGTTAGAAAAGCAGGTTACTGATGCGCTTTTGGAGCAGGAACGTCTGAAAGTAGAAGAGGAGCGCCTAAAAAATGAGGTAGAAAACCGTAATAAGAAAATTTTTGCCAAAGCGCTGTATTTATCAGACAGGAACCTGCTAATTGAAGAAATTGTAAGCTATCTGTCAAAAAAGCCACAGTATTCCAAAGACCAGACACTCGCCAATTATGTTAAGTCCCTGAAGGAAGATCTTAAAACGAATAACGAATGGGATAGCTTTGTCAAGCACTTCGAAGAAGTGAACCATGGCATGCTTACCCGCTTGAAAAGCAAACATCCTGCATTGACTACAAACGATATACGTTTTATATCTTATATGTATATGAATCTAAGTCCTAAAGAGATTTCTTCAATACTTAACATAACTATTCAGGCATGCAAGAAGCGTAAAGAGCGATTAAGTACAAAAATGGAACTTCCTAAAGATTTAGATTTATATGCTTATATTTCAGGGTTTTAAATATTACATGTCACCATTTGTCCTCATAATGTCACTTTTTTTGACAAGTATATTTTATTATAAATAGATAAGCATATTCATTTTTTTTCTAATGTTGTTGTATTGTTAAATTAATGTTATTATGATTGAATGCTGCAGATATTGTTGCAGACTATTTTAATTATTAATAATCCGATTGAAACTTTAACTAAACTACTAACTTTTTAAAATGCTTATTTATGAAAACATTATCTCAAAATGGGGCTTACTTTCTTAAGTTATTTACTGCACATTTTATAAAAGTCCGGCATTAGAATAACAGCATTACGTTTTAGAAATAAAACTAATGTGAGAAATTTCAATTGTATGAATGCATATTCATCAGTATAATTTCTCTCCGCAAGCCTTATAAATGCACGCTTAAACAGTCTCTAAATATTTAGGAATTGTATAAAACATAAAATTTTATGATTTTATTAACAGCGTAAAGCTATAAGTGAATACTTTTAGTGTTATTTTGTATTAAATTTAACTTTACCATAAACTACAAAAAATGAAAAAAATTACTTTAATGATCTTAGTGTCATTGATGTCCTTTTTTGCGTATGCTCAGCTACCGGTGAATCATTTCGATGATCCATGGGTTGTTCCGCCGGGTTATCCCGCGGGCACGCCTGCAGCACCGCCAAACTGGGTGGTCATCAATGAATTCGGGCCACAACAAACGTGGGTCCAAACGACACCAAATGTTAGTTCGCAGCCACCTTATGGGGGGACGGGACATTCAGCGTATCTTCAAAAGGAGAACGTAGGACCAGCAGCAGCTATTCCTTCTGACTGGCTGATTACTGAAGCATTTCCGATGATTGCAAATGCGCAATTAAGTTTTCAGTCGAGGCTAACTGTTGGCCAGGATTCGGGAGGTGTTTACAAAGTGTACATTATGAAAGTTACTAATGCGGCTGCACCAGTTACGGTGGCCGACTTTACAACTTCTGTTAATGGAACATTGTTAACTACCTATTCTGAGACACAGCTGGATCCTACTAACTTTTCTCAGTGGACAGATCAGGTTTTTAGTATCCCAAATAATGCTACCTTGTATCCGGCAGGAACACAGGTCCGTATTGCATTTGTGATGCAGGGTGACGACAAGGACCGTTGGTTCCTTGATGACGTTAAGGTAGCAGCAGAGTGTGTAGCTCCTACAAATGGTGTACTAACAGCTTCAACTACAACGACAGCATCATTAAGCTGGACCGATCTTAGTGCTACTTCATGGGAAATTGAAGTTGTACCGGAGACAGGTACACCAACTGGATCAGGCCAGATTTATTCAAATGCACTTCCTTATGTTAAAACAGGGCTTACAGAATGTACTACTTATAAGTTCTACGTGCGTGCAAGATGTTCTGACGGAGGAATAAGCGCAACATGGTTAGGTCCGGTATATTTTAAGACAAAATGTCTCGGAGAAACATGTGAAAACCCTATTCCTCTAGCTGGAGGAAACCAGAGCGTTACAGGTAATACGTCAAATTATGGTGATTATTACAATGGTGTTCCGGGTACAGGCTGTAACGGTTCAGGGAACTACCTGGCAGGAAATGATGTTGTTTATAGATACACAGCAACTACTACAGGTAATTATAGTGTTACACTTACGAATACAAATGGGCCTGCGGGTATGTTTATATACAGCAGTTGTGCCAACATTGGTACGGCTTGTATAGGTGGAGGTACAGCAACGGCAACTACGCCGGTTAATCTTGCTTCATTTCCAATGACAGCGGGAACTACATATTATATTGTAATATCTACAAACGGAACACCGCTTACTACAGATTATACGCTTACTATACAGCAGGTGTTTTGTCCCCAGCCAACTGCCGGTACAGCAGGTAGTATAACAGGTGTTTCTGCTTCTTTAGGGTGGACACCGGGTACAGTAGGGGCTACTTCATGGCAAATTGCTGTGCAGCCGGTAGGTTCAGGTTTGCCAACTACTGGTACAAATGTGACTTCTAACGCTAACGTTTCGGTAGGTTCTACCATAGATGGTACTCTATTCACTCCGGGCACCACTTACCAGTTTTATGTTAGGGAAAGTTGCGCCGGAGGTAACTATAGTATTTGGGCCGGCCCGTACTTATTTACTACCAGCCAGATAGCTACCCCGTTAGATTATGTACAAAATTTTGATGGTGCCAATCCAGGATTTACACTGAATAACGGTACCGAGACAAATAAATGGTTTATAGGTACTGCTACAAGCAATAGCCCGGGTAAATCTCTTTATATATCGAATAGTAATGGTCTTACAAATTCCTATGCTAATCAGACTTCATCGCATGTTCATGCCTACAAGACTTTACTTTTACCTGATACTATAGATCAGTTAAGCCTTTCGTTTGACTGGAAAACATTTGGTGAAGAATGTTGTGACTTTATCAATGTTTGGATCGTGCCAGATTCGTTTACTCCTGTACCAGGTGAGGCTATTAGTGATAATGATGGGTTTAAGGTTGGTGACAGACGTAATATGAGCACCGCATGGCAAACATCAAATACTGTTATTACTGCGCCGGACGATTGGGATGGTGCACTTGTAAAACTTGTGTTTGAATGGACTAATGACTCTAGTGTAGGGTCTGATCCACCGGCTGCTATTGACAATATTATGTTTAAAGTGGTTACATGTCCACAGCCTTTAGATATTTCTATTCAGGATCTTGATGTAACACAAGCTGTAGTAGAATGGACTCCATCATCTGTTATTCCTCCAGTATATGATATTTATGTATCGCAGGATGTAACAGCGCCTACTGCTACTACAACCCCTACGCAAACCGTACCGGGTACGCAGACAACTGCAACAATTACACCACTTGTTACCGCTGCCAATTATTATGTATGGGTAAGGTCACATTGTAGTGCTACCGATCAGAGTTTCTGGACCGGGCCGTTACGTTTTATTACTCCACAGATTCCTGCAGATATGCCATTTGCTCAAAATTTTGACAATGGTGCGCATGAATTCACTTTATCTAATGATCAGGAGGATAATAAATGGATTGTTGGTACCTCAACCAGCAGCAGTCCAACCCAATCTCTTTATATTACTAATGACGGAACCTCTTATGGTTATGAGCCGTTCAACAGTACAGTAGTTCATGCTTATAGAGATATTAGGCTTCCGGATGACATTCCTTCGGGTCAGATTCTCCTTAACTTTGACTGGAAGAGCGGAGGTTCTCAATGGGGTGATTTCATGAAGATCTATATTGCTCCAATATCATTTGCTCCTGTAGCAGGTGAAGCAATTAATGAAGATGATGATATTGTAAAATCCGGTCCTGATTATTTTAATAATGAGGAGTGGGTAACTGCTAACAATGTAATTAATGTTCCTGCAGACTGGAATGGTACTGTAAGAAGAGTAATTTTTGAATGGCAGAACAACTGGGGTGGAGGACAACTCCCTGCAGCAATTGATAATGTTGGCTTATCTGTAATCACATGTCCTGCACCAAGCGATATTGTACTTGATGGACTTACTATAGATTCAGCTTCAATATCATGGACTGCACCGGCTTCAGCACCGGCTTCTTATGATTACTACTTTTCTACCGATGCTACGTCTCCCGTAGAGGCAACACCTCCTACAGGCAACACTGCTGATACAGATGTTACTATTCCGGGACTTGCGGTTTCTACTAACTATAATTTCTGGGTTAGAAGTGACTGTGATACTGATGGTAATAGCTTCTGGGTAGGTCCACTTAAATTTGTGAGCCCTCAGACTCCTGCTACTATGCCGTATGCTGAGAATTTCGATGCTGCTGCTCCAAACTATTCATTTAATTCTTCGGATAATACTGATAATGAATGGGTAGTAGGTACTGCAACAAGCAATAGCCCTACACAGTCGCTTTATGTGACTAAAGATGGCGGAGCTACAAATTCTTATGACGCTAATAATGGACTTAGTATAGTTCATGCTTATAGAGATATCCAGCTTCCTCCTACGATTGCATCCGGCCAGGTTCTTCTTAATTTTGACTGGAAGAGTGTTGGTGTAGAGTGGGGATCAGATGTCTTACGTGTTTATGTTGCTCCTGTAACCTACGGTCCTACAGTAGATGAGCAGGTAGATACTAATGGAAACGTTATAAAAGTTGGCGATGATCTGTACAATAATAACGTATGGAAAACAGCTAACAATGTTGTAGACATTCCTGCAACATGGTATGGTAACATGGTAAGAGTAATCTTTGAATGGGAAAATAACTGGAGCGGTGGGACTATTCCTGCGGCAATTGATAATGTAGGCTTCTCTGTAATAACGTGTTCTGCCCCATCTGATGTCGCTTTGGTATCTATTGACGCAGATAATGCTACATTTACATGGACAGCCCCTGCAGATGCTCCTGATAGTTATGAATACTATCTTACTACAAGCCCTGTTCCTCCGGTAGCAGGTACTGTACCTACAGGTACAGGTATATCATCTAATACAGTTACGTTACCAGGACTTCCTGATAATACCAACTATTTTATCTGGATCAGAAGTAATTGTGGTGTTGCAGATGGAAATAGCTTTTGGGTAGGTGGTGTTAATTTTGTTACGCCACAAATCCCGGCAGTACTTCCGTATGCTGAAAATTTTGATGGTGCAAGCCCTGAATATACAATTATCAGTTTTGGTCAGCCTAATAATTGGATTGTTGGCGGTGCTACATTTAATAGCCCTTCGCAATCAATTTATGTTACTAATGATAACGGTGTAACTAATCAATATACTAATGACAAGGTATCTGTAATACATGCTTATAGGGATATTGTAATACCTGACGGCACTACAGATCTTGATTTTGCTTTTGACTGGAAAGGTGTTGGTGAAGAATGGGGTGGAGATTTCCTTAGTGTATGGATGGTTCCTTTAAGTTATCTGCCTGTTGCAGGTAATGAAATAACTGATGCTGATGGTATTAGGGTAACACAGGGACTATTTAACAACCCTGTATGGAAAAACGAGAGTATCGTTATTCCTGTCACTACTACTGAGGCAGGAACAACCCAGCGTTTTGTGTTCCAGTGGGCAAATAATGCATGGAGTGGCGGTGCCAAACCTGCAGCTGTTGACAATGTTGAGGCTAAGGTGCTTACTTGCCCTAAGCCTACAGATCTTAATGTTACTGATGCCGGTATGACTGAGGTTACTCTTAACTGGACTGAAGTTGGAACAGCTGATTCGTGGGAAGTATATGTAGTTCCGCAGGGTGGCCAGATACCTGGAACTAATACAGCAGGTACACCGGCTCCAACTAACGGATTCACTTATTCAGACCTGATTTCAGGTACTAATTACCAGTTCTATGTAAGATCTGTTTGTGGTCCTGATGATAAGAGCCGTTGGAGTGGTCCATTTGAATTCCATACCAACGTTTGTGAAGTCGTAGATCAATGTAGATATGATTTCATTATGACCAGTACTGGTGGAGGATGGAATGGTAATACAGTAACCATTCTTCAGGGAGGAATTATTGTTGCAACTATTGGAGCTTCATTTACTGATGGGGAAGGTCCTGAGACTGTTTCTGTTCAGCTTTGTACAGGAATTCCTTATCAGGTGCGATGGGATAATGATGGTAACAATTGGAATGGTGATATAGGATTAGCTATCGTAAATAGCTTTAATAACCAGACAGTATTTAATAAAGTTGCCGGATCAGGTTCATCTGAAAAATCAACTATTATCTATGAAGGTATGCCGTATTGTTCAGACATTACTTGTTTTCAGCCTACGGACCTTGTAAGTGAAAGCGTTGTAAATGCTGTAAATACTACTAATTTAAACTGGACTCCAGGCGGTTCAGAAACACAGTGGGAAGTAGTGATACAGCCACAAGATGGCGGATTCCCTGATAACGTTCCTACAACGAGTACAACCGTATCAGAACCACACCTTTTAGTAACCACACTTGTACCGGGTACACTTTATGAATATTACGTAAGATCTATTTGTGCAGATGGTACTAGTTTCTGGTCAGGGCCACTTAGGTTCTCGGTATTTACGCCACCGGCATGTGCCGATGTGGTTGTAGTTGACGCAGATCTTAACGTCATAGCTCCTGATACTGAATATATACTTTGTCCTGGAGAAGATCTTTGTATCGATTTTGATGCTAACTACTACTCGAATGCTGCCGAAACAACTTCTTATGAAGTTATTAGCATTCCATTTGCCCAGCCATTCCCTTCTGTAGGTGGTATAGAGATGCCTGTAGACAGGGATGATATCTGGTCGCCTAAAATTATGCTTCCATTTGAATTCTGTTTCATGGGTAGCGTTTATAACTCTGCTCAGGTTGGCTCTAATGGTATAGTAAGTTTTAACGCTGACCAACCTGCATTTGGTGGCAGCGGATATCAATTCAGTGATCCAATTCCAAGTCCTTCATTCCCGCAAAGGAATGCTATATATGGCGTTTACCAGGATACAGATCCTACGCCGGATAATAATACATGGGACAACCCGAATATCAATTATCAGGTACTTGGTAACTACCCATGTCGTGCCCTTGTAGTTAGTTATAATGAGCTTGCACAGTATAGCTGTAGTGGTGACGATGCAGAATCTGAGCTTATTGGAAAACAAAGTTCTCAGATAGTTATTTATGAGATCACTAACATTATTGAAGTATATGTTAAACGAAGAGTGCCATGTACTGACTGGCAGGGTGGTGTAGGACTTATAGGTGTTCAAAATGCTGATGGTACCGTAGCCTTTACTCCTCCGGGAAGAAACACAGGTCCTTGGACTGCGATAGAGGAAGCGTGGAGATTCACTCCAAACGGAGCATCTACAGCTACATTTGAATGGCTAAAAGATGGCGAACCTTACAGTGCGTCTCACGATATTGAGGTTTGTGCGTTACAATCGGGTGTTACTAACATGACTGCCCGTGCTTCATACCAGTTATGTAATGGTGATATAATTGTAAGGGAAAGTAATTTCTCTATAAAAGTACAGGAGCAAATTATACCTGCACAAGAGCCAGTAGACCTTGCTATATGTGGTAACGGTGAGGATGTAACTTTTGATCTTACTGAAGCTGTTGCTAATGCATTTGATGCAGCTGAAATGCCAAATTACACATTTGCATTCTATGCTACTGAAGCAGATGCTAATGCAGGTAGTATCACCAATACTATCCCGACTACTTTTGTAACTGCTGCAACAGCTACAATTTGGGTAAGAATTATGAGGAATGGACAACCATGTTTTAAAGTTTATTCTTTTGAAACTATTGTTTCTAACACGCCTCCTAAATTTACGCTTACAGCTAGTCAAAGTATATGTGAAGGAACTACTGCAACCATTGCTGTAATTCCTGATACCGGTGAAGATCTTTCAGCAGCAACGTATTCATGGACACGAGATGGAGAGCAAATGACTGAAACTACAAGTTCTATTACTGTAATTTTAGGTGGTGAATACAGTGTAACAGTTAATAAAGGAGGATGTATTGATTCTAAAACATCTATTGTAACTGTTTTACCTATGCCGGTAGCTGATGCTCCTGTTGATCAGACAGCATGCGACAGCTATGAGCTTCCTGCCCTGAGTGAAGGTAATACCTATTACACAGGTCAAAATGGTACAGGTACTGCATTAAGTGCTACTGACATTATTAGAACTTCACAGCGTATATTTGTTTATGCCGTTTCGGGAACAGGTACAAATGGTGCATGTGCAGATGAGAATTTCTTTGATGTAACGATAACACCGACACCTCAGTTCACATTTATTGACGATTGTGAATCTAATGTGTACTATCTTGAAGTAACAGATGTTGATGGATCATTTAATATTGATACTGCTACTTATTTGTGGACCGGACCGGAAGGATTTACTTCTACGGAACGCAAAATAACGCCAGAGAATAAAGGTGACTATACCGTAACGATTACAACGGATTCCGGATGTATTAATACTGATTTGTTTGAAGTATTAAGCACTTCTTGTTTGATTCCACGTGGTATATCTCCTGACAACGATGGTAAAAATGATGTATTCGATTTATCTGCCCTTGACGTTAAAAAACTGGAAATATTTAACCGTTACGGACAGGAAGTATACAGTAAATCTAACTATACCAACGAATGGTCTGGTCAGGGTAAAGGAGGAGATGAACTTCCTTCAGGTACTTATTTCTATATGATAGAACGCTCTAATGGTGAAACAAAAACCGGATGGGTTTATATAAATAGAAAAGATTAATTATTAAAAGTAATTATTTTCAAATCCCCACTATATGTGGGGATTTGTTTTTTATATGATTGTAGTTTTTAGTGAATTGAGGTTTCCAATTTAATGATCATGAAATATCATTATTGTTTGACTCTACAATTTGATATTTCTTTGTCCGGCATGTTAAACAAAATATATTTAACTTTAAAGGAAATGATGGCATTTGTAGTAGTGATCCTTAAATTCCAGAGGTTTATACATGATTTAAACCTTATAGATAATATAGGTCTGTTATCACAGTTACATTTCGTTTACTGTATCCACAATACCGATTGTTTAGAAAATCCGGTTGTCAACGGAATTTAAGAAACAATATAGTGCAGGTATTCTTCCACTGTTTGATAAGCATTAGCTTGCAATTTTTTCTTGAGCCTCATTTTGCATGCCCTGACACTTTGGGGAGAAATACCCAATATATCTGCCATTTCGTTACCGTTAAGCTTCAGCCTCATCAGTACTATTATGCGCACTTCAGCTTCAGAAATTGCTATGCCACTTTGCTGTATCCTGTCGAAAAAATCGGGATATATTGCCATGAAGCGCCTTTTGAATTGATCCCAGCCATTGTCGGTAAAGATTTTTTGTTCCAATAATTCATCTATGTTATACTCGGTAATGACAGGTAGAGGCTGGCTAATATCCTGTAGTTTATTGATGATATTGTTTTTATCGGTAAGGTCTATGATGTAGGTTTTAAGCTCTTCTTCTTTTACCTGGATTAGTTGCAGGGAATTTTCGAGTTTTAGCTCCAGCTGTTTTTTCCTGAACTTTATAATCGAAAGGTAGCGGTAAATAAAAAATGCCGAGATAAGCAATCCTGCCAGTAGACAGACAGCAATAAACATAAAACGATTGTTGGCAATTTCTTTCTCATTTTGAAGGTTTTTAATGCGAAGGTTTTTAACCTCAATTCCCAAATTTGCCTGATATTGTGACAGGAGTTTGTTTTGATTGGCTTGCATGATCTCTTTTTCCACATCATAGTGCTTCTCGAAATAATATAGTGCAGAATCCTGTACCTTAAAAACTGCATAAGTGCGGGAAAGTTCGCGAAGGCCTTCACTTATACGTACCTTGCTTTTTACCTTATAACTCAGATTCAGGCATTTGCGTGCCGCATTAATCGCTTTTTCTTTATTGCCCTGTTTTGCATATACAGTACTCAGATTTTGGTAGGCTGTTGCCATACCTTCGGAATAGTTTATTTTTTTACACTCTTCCAAAGACATCAGATAGTACTTTAATGCTGTGCCAAAATCCTCTGAAAAGCGATATATCTGCCCTTGATTATTATAGGCAATGGCCAGGTCACGCGGTTCGGCAATTTCTTTAAAAAGCCTGATGGCCTCGTTATTCTGAGCAAATGCAACTTTAAAATCGCGTTGTTCTTTAAGTATAAGTGCACGGTTGGTATGTGTTAGTCCCAAAAGCCTCTTCATGCCGGTTTTTTGAGCAAGTGCGGCGGCTTCGGTATAGCATTCTAATGCAGCAGTGTTGTTCTCAAGGCGCCAATGTACCAGGCCAAGATTGTTCAGCAGTGTAGCGGTTTCCATTTCATTACCCGACGCTTTTACTTTTTCATAAGCCTGGGTAAAATAGTTAAGAGCCTCCTGGTAGTTACCTGTGCGCCACTGCTCATTGCCAAGGTCAGTAAGGGCTAGGGATGCATCTCTCGATGGATGATTATTTTTTGAAGTTGGGTCTTTTTCGCTCTTACTACATGCAATAATGAGCATTAAAAACACGCACAGACTTATTAAGAAATTTACTTTGTTTATCTTCAGCATAGGTTCAAATTTAAATTTTTATACTGCATAAACAAAAAATGGCCCCGGATATTTAATCCGGAGCCACTGTTTTTGAAACGATAAAAACTATTTTATGATCATTTTCCTCGCCTGCTTAAAACCATTGGACTCTATTTGGTAAAAGTATATACCCGATGTTAATCCTTTGGTATCAAATAGTATTGTGTTGTTACCCGTATCATAGATATCATTGGCAATTTCTTTAATAAACCTGCCCTGAATGCTATACAATTTTATTACAGCCTTACCGCCCTTTATAAGGGTAAAAGGTATTGTAGTGCTGCTGTCAGCAGGGTTAGGGTAGTTCTGACCAAGGATATTTTGCGTTTTTTCTGGTACAGGTACGCCGGGAAGACCAAGTGTGCCATCGTGTTCTGTTTCAAAAAAATAAATTCCCTGATAAAAAGCCTCGTTAGATGCACTGCCAGCCAAAAGAAGCCTGTTGTCAGTGTGTGGTATCAGCCTTTTGCCATAATACTCAGCATACTCAGGCCCTACAAAAAATTCCTCATTGCTGTTTTGGCCATCTGCCTCAACTCTAATCAAAGAAGCGGTAGGGAAGGGAGTAGTGAAAATTTTGTGCGGAAAGGGATCTGCAATAACCTGATCCATAATATAACATACATTAGAACCATCTATATGAAAATCATTATAATAGCGCATGTTCTCTGATGCAAAATCCCAAATCAGATCGCCATCGGGGCTGTATTTTAATAATACATTGTGTATATCGCCGTTAATCGCAAGGCTGTAACCTATTACACCAACATCGCCATTACTAAAAGGTTTAAGGGTATAAGAGCGTTCATTTTTTTCTCCTTCACCAAATGTGTCAAACCATTGTACTTCGCCTGCTGCACTTATTTTTGCAGTTATTATTTCCTCGTCAAAAGTATCGTAGTTTTGGCTAAAACCGTTTATATAAATGCTTCCGTCTGCTGCAATATGCAGGTCTGTGCCGGATGACGATTCTCCTGCAACATTTACTGGAGTCATCCATCCCGGAGTTCCATCAACATTAAACTGTACTGCTGTTAGGTTTACTTGCTGTGACATAAAGTTACCGCTGCCGTGTGCACCTGTAAGTATAAGCTGTCCGCTGTTATTTACCTTACCTGCATTGATTTGATATATATTGTTACCGCTTATACCCGACATATACGTTTTCCAGGCTTGAGAGCCGTCCGCATTTAGCTTGATGCCTATAAAAGAGGCTGTACTGCTTTGTTCGGTTTCTTTGGCCGTACCACCAAGATATACAGAACCGTCTGGCTGTGGTTCCATAATACGTATTGAAGGATTGTAAAGTTCAATTTCGGTTGACCATAGCTGGCTGCCTTCCGGTGAAAGCTTAATGATCTTTAGTGTCGGGGGAGACTGCTCAAAACCAGGTAACAGACAAACATAAGCGTTTCCGTTGGCATCTACTTTTCCTATAATGCCATCGGCCGGGTTTCCGTTTTCAGCGTTAAAAACAACATTCCATGCTACCTCGCCTTCTGAATTATGCTTTACAAGAAAGTAATTAGCATTTAGCATATCATCAGAGAAGTCGTAGTAAGAGCCTGTTGAAATTGTATTGCCATTATTGTCGCTAAAAGAATCAAGCATTGAAGCGGCCGGAGATCCGGTATTGCTGTATAGCGTATTCCATTGGTTTTCTGGTGCGGTAATGCCAAAGCCTGATTTTACTGTTTCAAATACGGCTCCGTTTTCACTGTAAAATGAATTTACTGAAAAGTAAACATCACCATTGTTATCAATACCGGCACCTGCCATTTTACCCATGCTTGCGGTACCGTTAGCCGTAGAGATTACAAAAGCCGCCTTGCCTAACAAGGTGCCATCGGGTGAGTATTTGTAGGCGCGTGCCGCCACATCCTGTTCCCATTCTTCAGCACCTGGTGTCATACCGTTAGCAGATGTTATAATGTTGCTGTTTGCATCAAAAGATAATGTAGCATTAGTTGTTTCAATAAGATCTGTAGTTTCCTGAACCCAGTTTTGTGTCCCGTCGGTAGTATACGATAGTAATACTGTACCGTCATCTGCAAAACCGCCTAAATGGCTGCCGGCTACATATAATGTATTGTTTTTAAGGCCAATTTTCCACCCTAGGGTTACTTCGGTGCCGCTCTTATAGGTTTGAATCCATTGTTGTTGTCCTGAAGCATTGTATTTAATGGTCCCGATTCGGTTCAGGAAGGTATCAAAAGTTCCGGTAACATAGATATTCCCATCGGCATCTGTAATTATTGCCTGTGGTACAGAGTTTGTTACTTCTGAAGTGTTATCCGGGTCAGTACTCTCATAGTTATAGGCTTGCTCCCACAGTTTTGTACCCTGCGCGTTATATTTAACAGTATGGTAGTTGAGCCAGCCTTCAGGGTTAGGGCTGTAGCCGGTAGTTATAACATTACCGCTGGTATCTACAGTTACGGCTGTCGCCTCATTCCAGCTTTCTCCGCCTGCCGGATTTTCTGTACGATGCCATTGTTCAATGCCGTTGTTATCATATTTTATAGTCATGTAATCTATAGAATTGCCAGACCATGCAATTCCTGTAATGTAGACGTTACCGTCAGCATCAGTTGTCATGCCATTTGGTACTTCAAGGCCTTGAGCACCGTTATCAAAGGTTGTATCCCATAATTTAGTACCATCTGTACCATATTTTATAAGACGGATATCCATATCATTGCCATTCCACTTGAGGCCTGATACAATTATGTTTCCTGTATAGTCAAATGCAATATGCATTCCGTATTCCACCGCATATTGGGCTGCCGGTTCGCGTTTTTGCCACAATGTTTGTCCATCCGGGCCAATTTTTAGAGTAAAGAAATCTCCGGCAGGCTGGCCTTCGTTAGTACTTGACCCGGTAATGTAAGTATTTCCGCTTGCATCTGTAACAGATGCATATGGCACATTGTTACCTTTGTAAGCCTCACCGCCATAAAACTCATAATTATTGGAAAAAGTTGTAGACTGCGGTATTTGTATACCCATTCGGGATAGCATTTTTTGCTGAGGGTCAATAATAGCTGTGGCACCATTATTAGGTTTAAAAGTGTTCCATTGTGTCAATAAGGTAACGCTGCCACTGGCTTTAGATTGCCTGTAGCCATTTTGTTCCTTAAGTGACGTTCCTTGTGCTGCAGCACCCGTATGCAACACAGCCGCTGTTGCCAAAGCAACAATAGTTTTAATGGTAAATTTCATATCATACAATTTTATTGGGAAATGTAAATTTATTATTATCACCAGTTTTTAGTGCTTTTTTTGTGTAGACATCGTGTAGACAAATGAGATTTCGGAGCAGATAACTTAATATATAGTACATGCTAAATATATATTTAAAGCTGTACTGATGATTATTAGGTAACCACAATAAAACCTCAGTCTTAATGTGCTTAAGATATTATTATTAAACTTGAATCAGCAGTATATCGTACTTATTAACCAGACATCGAGTTTTCTGTGCGAAAATATCTATAAAAGGAATTACGGGATGAAAAAGAGGTACTTTTGGATTGAATAATAAACTACTTAAGTGTTATGCAAAAAGGACTACTTCTAAAATTAACGCAGGGTTATCAATTACAGTTTTTATTGATTACACTTTTTTTAATGCTATCCTGGCCGGCTAATAGCCAGTATATTACTGAAAATCTAACACCAACTTCCATAATTAATGAAGGGTTATCACTTGAACAATCATTAGACGGACGAATATTTATAGCTGAAAGGGGAGGTAATGTAAAAGTTTATCAGAACGGAACCGTTTCCACAGTATTTACAGTTACAACTGTTACTAATAATGAACAAGGATTATTGGGACTCACCTTACATCCTGATTTTGCTGAAAACGGTTATTTGTATGTGTTTTATTCTATTAATGATGGTACTGTAATAAGGCATAGAATTGAAAGATTTGAAATTTCTGATACTAATCAGGTGGTCAGTAATCAGGAGATTTTATTACTTGAGCCAATAGGCGGTGGCTTTCATAATGGAGGTGATTTAAAGTTTTTTAATGGATACCTTTATGTAACAGTAGGAGATAGTCAGCAAAACACTAATTCGCAGGATTTAGAAACTTATAAAGGAAAGATACTTCGCCTTACTGAAGATGGTCTGCCTGCACCCGGAAATCCATTCTATGGAAATGGTTCAGTAACTAAACAAAGTATATGGGTGTATGGATTCAGGAATCCGTGGAGGCTTGTTCCCAGTCCTTCTACAAATAAACTATATGTTTTAGACGTTGGGACTTCGTGGGAAGAAATAAACGAAATAGCTAATCCGGCGATTCGCAATTATGCATGGGGACATCCACAAGGTGGTGATGGAATACAGGCCGAAACTAACTTATTTACAAATCCGATATTTACATACGCAACAGGAAGTATAGGCAATGCCATTACCAATGGTGTATTATATAATCCTTCAACTGTTCAGTATCCCAATCTTCAGGGTAAATTCATTTTTAAAGACTATGTAAGTACAGAGATAAGATCATTTGACCCAACTCTTGCTAACCCGGCTTCAACGGTATTTTATACTGCTCCGCAGCAATATGCACTGGGTATGATGTTAGGAAATGATGGTTACATTTATTATTGCAGTTATGGCAACAATGGAGACCTGATCAAACTTGATTATATTGAAACTGATGCTCCTACTATAGTTGACCATCCTTTATCACAAACAATAATGGAGACGTATCCTGTAACCTTTAATGTCAATGCAAGCGGTTTGGGATTAACCTATCAGTGGCAGTATAATAACCAGGATATTGCAGGAGCCACAGAGTCAAGCTATACAATTCCTGAGGTTGAAATGGCAGATGCCGGAGCTTATAGGGTTATTGTTACTAATACCGCCGGAACCGTAACCAGTAATGCGGCAACGCTTACGGTAATACCATTTACTAATACTCCGGAAGTCAATATTCTTTTTCCTTTACCAACCCTGACATGGAATGCAGATGATACCATTTATTTTGAAGCTGTTGCAACAGATGTAGAAGATGGCGAGTTGCCGGCCAGCGCATTTAGCTGGAGTATTGACCTTTTTCATGAAGATGTGCCGGGAGCAGGACACTCACACCCCGGGGCAAGCCCTGATGGAGTAAAATCAGGAAATTTTGTAGCATCTAATCAGGGTGAAAAAACACCAAATGTATGGTACAGGTTTACTGTAACGGTAACTGATAGTGACGGACTGACAGCTACAAAATTTGTAGATGTTCATCCTAATCTTGTTGATGTTACGGTAACGAGCTCACCTGCACTTTTAAATTTAGAATTCAATCAGAAGCCGGTAGTAGCACCGGCTACAAAACAGGTTGTTGCCAATGCATCCCTGCAAACGCTCAATGCGCCAACGCCACAATATGTTGGAAATATTAGATATGATTTTGACCATTGGGGTCAAGGCGGGGCAGCTAATCAAACCTTTGTAGCACCTGCAGCCGGAACTGTAACCTATACAGCATTTTATACTGCGACAACACTTCCAAATGCGCCTTACCAGGGGATATTATCCCAAATTCCGGGTATTATAGAAGCTGAGAATTATGATATAGGCCCTGAAGCAATTTTTGATAGTAATGGTGGTGGAGATACGGAATACAGGCCGGGTGATGAAGTGGGTACACAAGTTTGCAATGAGGGTGGATTCAATATTGCTTATGTAGCCGCTAACGAATGGCTTAAATATACCGCTCAAATAAATAATACCGGGAATTACAATATTAATTTCAGGATTTCAACCCCATATAATAATAAATCAGTACATCTGGAAGTAGATGGGGTAGATGTTACAGGTTCAGTTGCGATCCAAAACACTGGAGGCTTTCAGGCATGGCAGACAGCTACAGCATCTGATATTACTTTAACCGAAGGTGTACATGTTATTACTTTATATTTTAATCAGGGAGACATCAACATTAATAAAATGGAATTTGTACTTACAGGTGCTGCGCCGGTTGCCGATTTTGAATTAAGTCCGCAAATGGGCTGTTTAAATGAACCTGTAACTTTTACATCGGTTTCTTTAGGTGCAGTCGATGCATATACATGGAGTTTTGGTGATGGAGCTCAGCCTGCAACGGCTACAGGCCCGGGCCCGCATTCGGTAATCTATAGTATTGAAGGTGATAAAGAGGTTTCATTAACCACAAGCAATGCCTACGGAAGTGATATAAAACAGGTTTCTTATATGGTACATAACTGTACTGCAGGTATTCCTGAGCAGGAAGTAAACAAACTGGTAGTTTACCCGAATCCGTCGACAGGAATATTTTATTTATCAAAAGAGTCTGAATGGGTTGTTTTTTCGACATTGGGAGTTAAACTACAACAGGGTTCAGGAGATATGATTGATATTTCAGGATATGGCTCAGGAGTATATTTTGTAAAAATCAATGAAATCAATAAGGCAATCCGTATTATTAAGAGATAATCGCTATGATATAGATAAAAAACCGCTTCAATGAAGCGGTTTTTTTATTGGATACCTATTTGACATGCTTTTTGCAATTTCAAGATTGGTTATTTAGTGTTATATCTTACAAGTTATTTCTGTTTTGGTTTAGATGTTCTGTAGATGATTATTTTAGACCAATAACTATGATTTAGTAGAAATATTTTTATTACAAAATGTTAAACTTATCACAATTTGTTATTATTCTAAATTATGTTACCTTGCGATACCTTACGAATCTTTCCAATAAGCAGATATGACCTTGCTTTCCATTTTATTTAATCGCTGTTTTAAAGTAGTATTACCATTTATGGTAATGGTATGCTTTTCGGGCTTTGCCCAGCAGGATACTTTAAAAAATCTCATTCAGGCAAATGGTCCTGAAAAACTTACCCAACTCGAATACTGGTGCAACAAGAAACTGTTTTTCCGTAAACCATCTGATAGGGTAGAGTCACTCCGCAAGCTTGAACAGATTGCTCTTAAAAAGAACGATAAGATTATTCTTGCCTCAATAGTTTTCTATAGAGGACTTTATGTCATGGCTATGGACAGGCAGCAGCATAAAAGAGGTGTTGCCCTTATGCAAAAGGCAATAGCGATGGCAGACAAAAACGGGCAGCAACTACAGGTAGCCTATTTTAAGCATTCGTTGGGTTATTATTATTTTACCACCGTCAAAAATCCGGTCGAGGCTTTGCAGAATATGCTTCAGGCTCATTATATTTTTGAGGAGACCGGCTATGAGAATCTCTATAATCCGGCAGGTATGCTCGATCGTTTGGGGTATGTTTATTACCATCTCAGTAATTTTCACGAAGCAATAAAATATTTCAAGCTCAGCCTTAAAAATCCTATGGAAAGTGAGAGACGGCAGATTGGAATATTAAATTCTGTCGGACTAAGTTATCGTGAATTGTTTGAACCGGATAGTGCAAGGAAATATTTTAAGCAATCAAGACATCAGGCAATAGTTGCCAAAGATACTGCATGGATCGGAATCAATTCAGGAGATATAGGCAGGTACTATCTCAGTGAAAAATCATACGCCCTGGCAAAGCCGTTTATTCAGGAATATTACAGGTGCGGACTGGCAGTGAAAGATACCGAATTGGTTGTAGAGGCACTTACTGGTTTGGGAGATATCTCTCTCAATTCGGGAAATGTTGACCAGGCATTTGGTCAGCTTAAGCAGGCCGAAACGCTATTGGAGCAGGAATTTAGATCGGGAGATATGCCGTTGCAGAATTACCTGCGGAAACAATATCTTTTCAGCGTACTTGCCAAAGTCTGGGATGTACGCGGAAATTCTCCCCGTGCGCTTTATTATCTAAAAGAGTCAAACAAGATCAAGGACAGTATCGAGCGCCGTGCAAGACTGTCGAAGAATACGTCTATACAGCAAATGTTTGAAGCCGAAAAGACTAACAATCGCTTACAACTCCTTAATGAGGAAAAAGAGGCAGCAGAGGTGAAGCTGAAGCTATACATTGCAATCGTACTGTCGTTAGCCATAATCATTGCGCTATTGTACAGCCGCCAGATTCGTGAAAGAAAAATCCAGAAACAAAAAGAAGTGCTCCTGAACCTGGAAAAAGAAATAGTTGAAACAGAACTAAAATCGTCCCGCGAACAACTCGAGGAATATGTGCGTAACCTTAGGCAGAAGGCCGAGCTTCTTGACAGGACACAATCTGAAATGGATCTGATACGCCAACAGCAGCAGATTCCTGCCGAGGATGAACAAACTATATTGCAAAAGTTAAACTTCGCTACCATATTAACTGAAGATGACTGGACCCGTTTCAAAGTGTTATTCGAAAAAGTACATACCGGATTTTTCCTGAAACTTAAGACAGCTTATCCCGGACTTACCCCGGCAGAGACCCGTTTGTGCTCATTGATCAAGCTTGACTTTAATTCGCACCAGATGGCTGCAATGATGGGTATCAGCGCCATGAGCGTTAAGAAAAACCGTCAGCGCCTCCGCAAGAAAATCGATTTATCTAAAGATCAGAAATTAGAAGACCTATTCGTGGATTTCTAAATTTGTCACTTCCATAATACTTATGTTATTGTAATCTATAGGGTTACAAATTGTACCCTTTTTTGTCTCCCCCTGATTTTTAAGATTAAATAGCTATAGCCCTACATTTGATAAGGTGAAGATCACCTTTAATCCATGTATTTACTAAGTTATTTATGAAACAAAAATTACTTCTATTAGCAACCATCTTATTCCTGCAGTTTCAAAGTGCACAGTCTCAAATAATGTATTTTGATTCGAATTGCTTTGGTCTTTTAACCGATTGGGCATCAGTCGATACTTCTGGTACACGTACGACCTACTATAGTCCAAATGGTGACCTAACTATTATTTGGCTTAACAACCGTTGGGAGATTAGAATGCCTGGAATTTTATTGTATTATAATACAACTAATACATCTCCTAATCCGCCTGGTTTGGGTGTAGGTACCTGGGTTGACTATGGCGGATGTGGTAACATTTTGCGATTTGATGGTTCGGGTACAGTAGTAAGAACTGCGACTATAACAACAACCGTAGCCACAGGCATTGGAAGTACTTCTGCAGTTTTAGGAGGTAACATTACTAATGATGGTGGTTACACTGTTACAGCACGTGGTATAGTGTGGGCTACGACGACAAACCCAACACTGTCTAATAACGTAGCTACTAACGGATCAGGTAACGGTACATTCAGCGCTACAGTGAGCGGTTTGCCTCCTTATACATTAATTCATTATAGGGCGTATGCTACTAATAGTGAAGGAACAAGCTATGGTGAAAATCGTACCTTTACAACAACTACTACACTCTCTGCCTCACAATTTCAAACCGATATTACTTGCTATAATGGCCATAATGGAACTGCTACGGTAACAGTGTCCGGTGGTAAAACACCATATACTTATGTCTGGTCACCGTCAGGAGGTAGCAATCCCACTGCATCCGGACTTACATCAGGAAACTATTCAGTAAATGTCACTGATTCTGAAGGTGCCAGTTTAACTAGGAATTTTACTCTTTACAACCCTGCTGCAACACCGGTAACTTTTACCACCCAGCCGGCAAGTAATTCTGTTTGTACCGGGTCGGGCATTATATTAAGTTCCGCTACATCGAATGCTACAACCTACAAATGGTACGTTAGTACAGCTGTAGGAAACCCTTTTGTGCTGATAACTGGTGGCGGACAATATTCTAATGAATCGACCGCAAATCTTTCTATAGGAAACATAACAACAGGAATGAATGGATATAGATATCAAGTACTGGCGTCACATTTATGCGCCTCTGCTACTTCTGATATTGCCACTCTTACAGTAAACACTGCACCTGCAATTACAGCACAGCCTGCTAACAGCACGATATGTGCAGCAGCCAATACTACATTTACCGCTACGGCATCTAATGCTACCGGGTATCAATGGCAGGGAAATTTTGGGGCAGGATTTGTAAATATAACAAACGGTGGCATCTACTCTGGTGCCACAACCTCAACACTGACCCTTACCGGAGCAACAGCAGGAATGAATGGTTATCAATACAGACTTGTTGCAACAGGAGGATGTACACCCAATGCAGTAGCATCCAGTGCAGCTACCCTTACCGTAAACAGTGCTCCGGCTATTACAGCTCAGCCTGCTAACAGCACGACATGTGTGGGAGGCAATACTACATTTACCGCTACGGCATCTAATGCTACCGGGTACCAATGGCAGGAAAACTATGGGGCAGGATTTATTGATGTTACCAACGGTGGCATTTACTCCGGTGCCACAACTGCAACATTGACCCTTACAGGAGTAACAGCAGTAATGAATGGTTATGCATACAGGCTTGTTGCAACAGGGGGATGTACACCCGGTGCAAGATCCAGTGCAGTTTTCCTTA
>NZ_JBTKVX010000026.1:0-48864 GCF_054457175.1 Flavobacterium hauense | reverse complement strand
TTTAGTTGATTTTGTTCCTACTATAGAAATGAAATTGCCTAGGAGTACTAATGGTGAAATTTATGCGCTTATTAACGGAGATCTTGATTTTGCTTTTGCAAATATTAATGAAGGTCTTGTAAGTGCAAGTCCAAGAACTGGGGCTTCTAAAAGAAGTATTCTTGCTCTTAGAGCACGTATGGCTGCTTACCGCGGACAGTATGAGGCTGCTAATGGATTTGTTGATCAGATTAGTACAAGTTTGACTCTTGCGAATCAAGCTCAGTATAGAAATATGTTTAGGCAAAATACTGATTTGACTGAAGTTATATGGAAACTTGAAAGAACTGTTTCTCGTGCTACAGGTAACTTCTCTCAATACTGGTCTTCTGTAAACAGTACAATTACAGGTTCACCTTTCCTTGAAGTAAGTACAGCTCTGTTTAATGAGTTAGTTGCTGGTGATGTTAGACGTGAGGTTGTAATAGATCCTACTGCTTCTACTGTTGGATTTGCAATCAGACCGATCGGTAAATATTCTGAATCAGAAACTCAGTTGCTTTTAGGTGATATCATGGTTTTCAGAAACTCAGAAATGAGATTGCTTAAAGCAGAGTATTATGCTAGTATTTCTGATTTTCCTAACGTTGCTACACAGATTAACTTTGTAAGACGTTCGCGTTTCAATAATACCAGTAATAATATCGCTGCTCCAACTTCACAACAGGATGCATGGGCTGCTGTTTTAAAAGAAAGAAGAATTGAGCTTGCGTTTGAAGGACACCGTTATGTTGACCTTAGACGTCTAGGAAAAAAAGCTGGTGTTACTGTTGATAGAGAAGAGATCGATTATCAGTTTAATAATGCGTTTACAATTCCTATAGATGATATTAGATGGACTATGCCTATTCCTAGACCTGAGCAGGCTGCAAATCCTAATATTCAGCAGAATCCTGGTTACGGAGCAGGAGGTAAATAATTATAACTAATTTGAAATTATGAAAAAGTATATTTTTAAAATAGCCCTTTTGGCATTAAGCTTAAGCACGCTGGTTAGCTGTGATGAAGATACTGTAACTTACGGTGGCCAGAACTTCGTTACTTTTGATAAGGTTGCTTCTACACGTCTTATTGCAATTGAAGATAAAGGAGATTTTGCTACTCCTATTAACCTTGCTTTTCCAAGATCTACTGATCTTGTTATTACTGTAGATGTTACTATTCCTGATGGTAGCCCTGCTGAAGAAGGTGTTGATTTTACTATTCCTTCAAGAACGGTTACAATACCTGCAGGCGAAACATCGGTTAATTTTATTGTTTCAGTTATCAATAACGACATTAAAAATGACTCTAAACCTATTGATATTACTATCAAAAGCACTAACGATGAAAGTGTTGCTGTTGGTATTTCAGATATTGGTTCTCCTTACAAAAAACTTGTTCTTTTGAATGAGGATTGTCCTACACGTTTTACTGAATTACTAGGTTCTTTCAATGTTTACAACAGTGATAATGAGGTGATTGGTAAAGCTGAAGTGGATATCAATGATAGTGGTGATTGTGATGTTCTTAGGATCAAAGGTGTTATCGAAGATGTTTTGCAAAATGAGACTGATACTTATATTGAGATTACACTTAAGCCTATTGGTACTGATGCAACAAGAGGTACAGTGACAGGCTTTCAGCAACTTTATTGTACTGAATGTTATAACAACTCTAGTAATGGTTTCAACGAAACTTGGCTTTTCACTCCTGGTGGAAGTTTCAATGCTACCTCTACTAATCAGCAGATTGTTTTAACAGGAGCTATGGTAACAGCTAGTGGTTCTTTGAGTACTACATCAACAGTTGTATTAAAACGTAACTAATTAGTTCGTTAATAAAAAAAGATAAGAGGCTTTCGAAAGAAAGCCTCTTTTTTTTGCTTTATTTTTACCTTTTGTGATGTATAAAAATAAGTACCTTTGCCCAAACTCAAATTTTGCATGTTAAAAAAGTGCCTTTTCGTTTTTATATGTATGTTTCCGCTATTTGCTTTTTCGCAGCAGAAAGGAAAATTTGGCGGCAAACCAAAAACATCCGAACAGAAACCTTCGCCCGATAAGGAAAAAACAGGGAAACCTGTAGCTGATAGCGTTACTACTGTTGATATGTATAAGATTATTTCTTTTGAAAGAGATACAACTTTCGTAGATACGGCATTGACCCTAAAGAAAGAGTATGAGGTTAATTATTTGAGGAAAGATAATTTTGGACTGCTGTCATTATCTAATGATGGTGGACCATACAATGTTTTAGATTTTGGACTTACAAAATTTAATCCTTTTCCGGATATGGGTTTTAAAGGGAAACATTCTGCCTATCTCCAGGTGGAAGATATTAATTCTTATAATGTTCCAACTCCTTACACGGATCTTATGTACCGTTCTGTATTAGAGCAGGGACAGATCCTTGATGCTTTTATTACACTGAATACTTCAAAAAATCTGAATTTTTCTGCCGGTTATAAAGGTTTGCGTTCATTAGGGCGTTATATAAATGAGCTTTCGAGTAACGGTATTTTTAAGTTAAGCAGCAGCTATAACACCACTGATATGCGTTATATACTGCGGGTACATTTTACTGGCCAGGATTTTAGCAATCAGGAAAACGGAGGTATAACAGATCCTGAACTTTTTGAAAGTGGTGTAGATCCTTATACGCAAAGAGAACGACTTGATGTTTATATGAGAGATGCCAAATCACTGCTGAAAGGAAATCGCTATTTCATCGATCATACTTTCAGGCTTAATAAAACAAATCCTAATAGCCTTGTGTTTCATCATCAGTTTAATTACGAGCATAAGTTTTTTGAATACAGCTCTGCCAGTGTGAGTGAACGCTTTGGGGATGCTTATGCGACTTCCATAAACAATAAGACACGTTATAACAGGATGTATAACATGCTGGGTGCCGCATATTCTAATAAGGCTATTGGTACAGTTGAGTTTTATCTTGAAGATTTTAATTACAATTATTTTTACAAAAGTGTCATTATTGAAGATGGTGTAATTACAACTCCTAATTCTCTAAGTGATAATATTATTACCTATGGAGCGAGGTATATTTATCAGAAAGACAAATGGAAGGCAAGCATATTGTTCTCTAATTCGATAACTGATCAGTCGCTGGCTAATATTGACGGTTCGGTGCGCTACACTTTGAACGAAGATATACAGGTATCGGGGCGCTATCAGAATATGAATAAACTTCCGGACAACAACTATGACCTTTATCAGAGTACCTATAAGAACTATAATTGGCCTTATGGAGATTTTAGAACCAATTTTAAAAACGAAAAAATAAACAATTTTGAATTTGAGGCAAAAACCAAGTGGCTTAATGCTTCGGTTCAATATACAATAATGAACGATCACCTTTTCTTTAACAGGGTATATCCTGAAATTCCCCAGCCTGATGATGAAGTTGAAGTCCTTCTTGTCAAACCGCAGCAGTATGGGGGTACAATCAATTATCTTTCGGTTAAAGCGAGCCGTGAATTCAGGTTTGGTAAATTTGCACTGGATAATACACTTCTTTTTCAAAATGTTCAGCAGGGTGATGATGTGTTGAATGTGCCATCATTCATGACAAGGAATACGCTATATTATACGGACAGGATATTTAAGAAAGCATTGTTGTTTCAGACAGGTGTTACCTTCCAGTACTTTACAAAGTATTATTCCAACGGCTATAATCCTGTGATTGGAGAATTTTATTCACAGGATGTTTTAAAAACCGGTAATTTCCCCCTATTTGATTTTTATATTAACGCCAAAATACAGGAGTTCAGAATTTTTCTTAAAGCAGAGCATCTTAACTCCGGTTTTTCGGGATATAATTATTTTTCTGCGCCAAACTATCCTTATAAAGACTTTACTATCCGATTTGGTGTAATTTGGGATTTCTTCTCATAATTTTATAAACGCATTATTTATCTTTGTAGCCAAGAGCCGTTATCGGGGCTTCTAAATAAACAACAATGAAATACGCTAAAAATATACTGGAAACCATAGGTAATACGCCAATGGTTAAATTGAATAAGCTGACTGAATGCATTGACGCTCTTGTCCTGGCTAAAGTTGAAACATTTAATCCCGGGAATTCTGTAAAAGACAGGATGGCCGTAAAAATGATTGAAGACGCTGAGGCTGATGGAAGGCTTAAACCGGGCGGAACTATCATTGAAGGGACATCAGGGAATACCGGTATGGGACTTGCTTTGGGTGCTATCGTAAAAGGTTACAAACTTATTTGTGTTATCTCCGATAAGCAATCTAAAGAGAAAATGGATATCCTTCGTGCTGTAGGTGCCAGGGTAGTAGTTTGTCCTACCGATGTTGAGCCAACAGACCCACGTTCTTATTATTCTGTTTCAAAACGTTTGGCTGAGGAAACACCAAATTCGTGGTATGTGAACCAGTACGACAATATGTCTAATACGGCTGCGCACTATGAGCAGACCGGACCGGAGATATGGGAACAGACAGAAGGGAAGATCACTCACTTTGTGGTAGGTGTAGGTACTGGTGGAACAATTTCCGGTGTGGCAAAATACCTGAAAGAGAAAAACCCCAATGTCAAAATATGGGGTATCGATACTTATGGGTCGGTATTTAAAAAATACCATGAAACCGGAATTTTTGATGAAAATGAGATATATTCTTATATAACTGAAGGTATTGGTGAAGATATCCTTCCTAAAAACGTTGACTTCTCACTTATTAATGGCTTTACAAAAGTTACTGATAAAGACGCAGCCGTATATACAAGAAAACTGGCTCTTGAAGAAGGAATCTTTGTAGGGAACTCTGCCGGTGCAGCCATCAAAGGACTTCTTCAGCTGAAAGATGAATTTAAACCGGATGATGTTGTTGTTGTGCTTTTCCATGATAGCGGAAGCCGATATGTAGGGAAGATGTTTAATGATGACTGGATGCGTGAGCGTGGTTTCCTTGACGAGGAAATCACAAAAGCGGAAGACCTTATTAAAGATCATGCAGACAAACCTTTGGTTATAGTTCGTACAGAGGAATTAGTGTCACATGCAATTGAGCGTCTTCGTAAATACAAGATATCACAGATACCGGTTATCGATACGAATGGTTTTGTAGGTTCAGTGGACGAAACGGATTTATTCCGTAGCTATGTTGAGGATAAGGATATTGCTGAAAAGCCTATTCGTTCCGTTATGGGTAAGCCATACCCGATCGTAAAAGCAAATACTTCAATTGAAGATATTTCTAAACTCATCAATAAAGACAATCAGGCTGTATTGGTAGATCTTGGTAACGGTAAGCACCATATTATTACGAAACACGATATTATCAGTTCGATTAAATAGAAATAAAATTTTATATATTTGAAAGAGCCTTAGGGCTCTTTCTTATTTTATCCAATGACATTTACCGCAATAGATTTTGAAACTGCAACCGGGCATCCGCATAGTGCGTGTGCGATTGGCATTGTTACTGTTAAGGATGGTATTATTACCGAAGAATATCATACGCTGATACAACCTCCCGATAATGAATACTGGTATCGCAATATTATGGTACACGGTATAAAGCCCGTTGAGACGATGAATATGCCTACATTCGACGATTTGTTTCCGGAAATACGCGTAAGGCTGCATGGGAAAAAAATTGTAGCCCATAATGAATCGTTTGACCGTAATGTGCTTATGAAAACAATGCGTTATTATGGCTTGTACTATGATGAACTCGAACTGGCTGACAGATGGGAATGTACATGCAAAATCTATAAAGCTAAGGGGTATAAGCCTGCTAACCTGAAGGCTTGCAGTGATAGGAATGGAATAGTGCTGAACCATCATGAGGCACTGTCGGATGCGAGGGCATGTGCCAAATTATACCTGCTTCATGACGGTCAGGTAAAACTGAATATGTAGGCTAAAATTTTTATGTATTTTCGTGTTAATGAAAGAAGATTTCCTCCATTATGTATGGCAGTTTAAAAAGTTTGATGTGCTGGCAGCAAAGACGGTGCAGGGCGAGGTCATAACCATACTTGATTCAGGGCAGTACCTGCAACTGGCAGGTCCGGATTTTTTTAATGCCCAACTTATCATAAGCGATCAGAAATGGGCAGGAAACGTTGAGATACATCTTAAGTCTTCTGATTGGTATATTCATAATCACGAAACAGATACAGCTTATCATAATGTGATATTGCACGTTGTCTGGGAGCATGACACCGAAGTATTCAGGCGGGATAATACTGAAATACCTGTTTTGGAACTTAAGCATTATGTTTCATCTGAAGTGCTGAACAATTATAATGCTTTGGCTACTGCCAAATCCTGGATATACTGCGAGAAAGAACTTGAGGATATAAACTCTTTTACATTTTCTAATTGGAAAGAACGTCTGTTCTTTGAGCGCCTGGAACGAAAGGCTTCGCCAATTCTTCAGCAGGCTGCAGCAACCGGTAATGACTGGGAAGCTGTCTTGTTCTCATTTTTAGCGAAAAGTTTTGGACTCAATACAAATGGTGAGGCTTTCTATAAAATTGCCCAGTCGCTGCTTTTTTCAGTGGTTCGAAGGGAAAGTTTTGAGTTTGAAAATCTGGAGGCTTTATTTTTTGGAAGGGCAGGACTGCTTGATGCGGAACATGAAGATGTGTATTTCAAAGATTTGAAATCGCGATATGAGTATATCTGCCATAAATACAGGCTTGACAAAGTACATATAGATATGCTGCAGTTTTTTAAGCACAGGCCGGACAACTTCCCCACCATACGCTTGTCGCAGTTAGCACAACTGTATCATAAGCACCAAAATCTTTTTTCAAAGCTGACAGAAGGAACTTCTGTTGCGGAGATTTATAAAATTTTTGATGTTCAGGCGTCGCCGTATTGGCAAACGCATTATACATTTGATAAAGAGAGCGGCAAAAAAAGAAAAGCACTTACATCATCCTTTGTTGATTTGGTAATTATTAATACAATCGTTCCTTTTAGATTCGCTTATGATCGAAGTATAGGGAAGGAAAACCCGGAAGCCCTGTTGGAATTGCTGGGAAGTATCGCTCCAGAAAAAAATGCTGTAATTGATAAATTCAGGCAATTTAAGGTTGAAGTGCAGTCGGCTTATGACACCCAATCATTATTACAGCTCAAAAACGAATATTGTACTCATAAACGTTGCCTGCAATGTGCTGTAGGCCTTGAATTGCTAAAAAGATAGCAAAGGGTATACAATCTGTCAATGAAACTGCTACATTTGAAAACTGAATACATAATACTGAACTATGTCATTTATAACTAACATCCGTCATTTTTTTGAGAAGCATGGCTTCGAGGTGTCGCAGCGCTTTGCTGACAGACTGGGTATGCGTGCTACAAATGTGAGGTTGTTTTTTATTTATATATCGTTCGTGACAGTAGGGCTTTGGTTTGGAGTATACCTTACGCTGGCTTTTTGGTTAAGGCTAAAAGATATGATATATACCAAAAGAAGTTCTGTGTTTGATTTATAAAAGCAACTAATGAATAAGCCATTCCGGTTCTTTTTCAGGTTTACCAAAGATCAGCAGAAAGGCATAATGGCTTTGTTTATTCTTATTGTCATATCTCAAATTATATATTTCATTGTATGCTCGTATGATTTTACTTCTCAAAAAGAAAAATCTGCACAAGAGAAAGAGTGGCTCGCCCACCAGGCTGAAATAACCGCACTAAAAGCTAAGAAAGGCATTCGTAAAGACACGATCTATCCTTTCAATCCGAATTACATAAGTGACTACAAAGGCTATATCCTTGGTCTTTCAGCAAAACAAATTGATCTTCTGCACGCTTACAGGGATTCGGGTAAGTACATTAATTCTGCTTCCGATTTTAAAAGGGTAACCGGAATTCAGGATACCTTGCTGGATAAGTTAACCCCATATTTTAAATTCGGAAAAACGTTTAATACAGATAAGTCAACTGAAATTTTTGGATTTAAGAATCATACTTTCTCGGAAGATAAAAAGGAATCTGCCGTGAAAATTATTGATATCAATACTGCACTGGAGGAAGATTTGGTTAAAGTATATGGTATAGGTCCTTATTATGCTAAAGCTATCCTTAAAAGAAGAAGCGCATTAGGTGGATTTGTAAGCATGGATCAGATGAATGATTTTACTGAATTTTCGGCTGAAGCCAAGGCAGGGCTCAAAAAACAATTTGGTGTAATAAATAATCCTGACATCGAGAAAATTAATGTGAATACGGCCTCTTTGTCGCAGCTGTCGCATTTTCCTTATTTCAACAAAGATTTAGGCAGAAGTATATTGACGTTACGTAGTATGAATGGTAAAATTAGAAAAATTGATGATTTGTTAGAAATTCCGAATTTTCCTGTAGATAAACTAAAAATAATTGCCTTATATTTGGAATTCTAAAAAAATCAAACAAAAATGAACTTCGAATATAACGAAACGCAAAACATGATCGCCCAATCAATCAGGGATTTTGCAGAGCAGCACATACGTCCGAATATTATGGAATGGGATGAAACCCAATACTTTCCTGTTGACTTGTTCAAGAAATTGGGTGAGATGGGGTATATGGGAGTACTGGTTCCTGAAGAATACGGAGGTTCAGGTCTTGGCTATCACGAATACATTACAGTAGTTGAAGAAATCTCTAAAGTTGATCCTTCGATAGGGTTATCTGTTGCGGCTCACAACTCTTTATGTACTAATCATATACTTACTTTCGGTAACGAAGAGCAAAAAAAGAAATGGCTTCCTAAGCTGGCTACGGCTGAGCATATTGGTGCCTGGGGACTTACTGAGCACAACACCGGATCTGATGCAGGAGGTATGAATACTACAGCTGTTAAAGATGGTGACCACTGGGTTGTTAACGGAGCTAAGAACTTTATTACGCATGCCAAATCAGGTGATATCGCGGTAGTAATTGTTCGTACCGGAGAAAAAGGAGATTCTAAAGGTATGACGGCTTTTGTTTTTGAAAAAGGAATGCCGGGCTTTACAAGCGGTAAGAAAGAGAATAAACTTGGTATGCGTGCCAGTGAAACTGCAGAGCTTATTTTTGATAATTGCCGTATTCCTGATGCCAACAGACTGGGTGAAGTAGGGCAGGGCTTTGTACAGGCAATGAAAGTACTTGATGGCGGACGTATCTCTATTGGTGCATTGTCATTGGGTATTGCTAAAGGTGCTTACGAGGCTGCTCTTAAATATTCTAAAGAGCGTTACCAGTTTGGTCAGCCTATCAGTAACTTCCAGGGAATTGCGTTCAAGCTTGCTGATATGGCAACTGAGATCGAGGCTTCGGAACTATTGCTTCATAAAGCAGCTTTCCTTAAAAATAATCATAAGCCAATGACACTTGCGGGTGCAATGGGTAAAATGTATTCTTCTGAAATATGTGTGAAAGTTTCTAACGAGGCTGTACAGATACACGGAGGTTACGGTTATACAAAAGATTATCCGGTAGAGAAATTCTACAGGGATTCTAAGCTGTGTACCATTGGTGAAGGTACGACTGAGATACAAAAACTTGTTATCTCACGTAATCTTTTAAAAGACTAATAAAACACTGAATAAATATATAAAGGGTTGCTGTAATACACGGCAACCCTTTATGCTTAAAATAGGGTGTGGTGTTGTTCAGTTGGTTGCGAAAATAATTGTAGTTTTAATTTGGCAGGTTTAAAAAAAAGATATAAGTTTGCAGCCTTAACGAGAGGAGGTGTTATATTATGTTGATTATACCAATTAAAGACGGAGAAAATATTGATAGAGCGCTTAAGCGTTACAAAAGGAAATTTGACAAAACTGGTGTAGTACGTCAGCTAAGAAGTCGTCAGGCTTTCATCAAACCTTCTGTAGTTAGAAGAGCTCAGGTACAAAAAGCAGCTTATGTTCAGGGACTAAGAGATTCTCTAGAGAATTAATTAATCTACTGATTAAAAATAATAACCGTTAGCAGGAAAGTTTTAACTTTGCTGTTAACGGTTTTTTTATGGTTAATTCTAAACAGGCATACGCAGATTATCTCTTGAAGGAAAAGAATTATTCCCTTCTGACACTTCGTGCATATACTGACGATGTGGTTGCGTTTGAAAAGTTTATTAAAGAACGTGATGAAGAAGCTGATCTGGAAGATGTGAATTACAGCCATGTCAGGAGCTGGGTGGTTCATCTGGTTGAAAATAATATTGCAAACAAGTCGGTTAACCGTAAAATTTCTTCACTTAAATCGTTTTATAAATTCCTGCTGCGTTCTAAGCAGATTACTATAAATCCATTGCAGCAGCATAAGTCGCTAAAGACTGAGAAAAAGGTACAGGTGCCTTTTTCTGAAAAAGAGCTTCAGGATGTAATGACGGATATTGAATATTCTGATGATTTTGAGGGAATTCGAAACAGATTGATAATCGAACTTTTTTATACAACGGGAATCAGGCGTGCCGAGCTTATAGGTTTAAAGCTGGGTAGTTATGATTCAGGTAATTCTGTCCTTAAGGTTTTGGGTAAGCGTAATAAGGAGCGAATCCTTCCGGTGTTGGGCTGTACGGCTCAGCTTTTAAGCAGGTATATGGCGGAGAGGCGTGGCTTGTCTGTTATTGGGGATGCCGATGTGTTAATTTTGAATAGCCGGGGCAATAAAGTGAGTGAATCGTTTGTTTATAGATTAATAAATGGTTACTTTAGTGTTATCTCCGGTAAGGTTAAGAAAAGTCCGCATGTGCTTCGGCATACTTTCGCGACTCATCTTCTCAATAACGGAGCCGATTTGAATTCAGTAAAGGAGTTACTGGGACATGCGAGCTTATCTTCCACACAAATATATACCCACAGCAGCCTTGCTGAGCTTAAGAAAGTGTATGGCGATGCGCATCCGCGTAACCAGGGGAATTCCTAAAAGTTTAACGATTAAAAGTTTAGATTATGAAAGTAAATGTTCATGCAGTCAACTTTAATGTTGACAGGAAATTAATTGGCTATGTTCAGGACAGGTTGAATAGGCTTGAAAAATATTATGACAGGGTAGTGAACTCTGATGTGTATTTTAAACTGGATAATACGAGTGAAAAACAAAATAAGATCGCGGAGATAAAGATAACGGTGCCTGGTGATGAATTTATAGTTAAAAAGCAGTGTAAGTCTTTTGAAGAGGCGGTTGAGCTCGCGGCAGATTCCATGGAGCGTTTATTGATGAAAAGAAAAGAAAAAGTGAGGACATACTCATAAAGAGAAAAAAAACCTCAAAAATGTTTTGATTAAAAAATAAATTCTATACATTTGCAGTCCGTTAGAAATAGCGGACTTTTTTATTGTAAGTTGCCGGTGTAGCTCAGCTGGCTAGAGCAGCTGATTTGTAATCAGCAGGTCGTGGGTTCGAGTCCCTCTATCGGCTCAAATAAAGGGTTTTGTTGTTTTATTGAGGTTGAAAATCTTATGTATTTGATACTTAGATGGTTGATTTAAATTGAAGCAATATTATCTTAACGTTTTTTGAAAAAGCAACTGAAAAGTAAAGGTTAGGGGAGATACTCAAGCGGCCAACGAGGACGGACTGTAAATCCGTTGGGAAACCTTCGCAGGTTCGAATCCTGCTCTCCCCACAAACTTTGTTTCAGAAATGATTTGAATGTTGAATACGTACGATTCAAAATTTAATTCGGGATCTGGAATAAAAAGGCCGGTGTAGCTCAGGGGTAGAGTGCTTCCTTGGTAAGGAAGAGGTCACGGGTTCAATTCCCGTCATTGGCTCAAGTTTAGAAGAATTTGAACACTAATTATATAACTAAGATTAAATTATTAAATCATGGCAAAGGAAACTTTTGATAGGTCGAAGCCGCACCTTAACATAGGTACAATCGGACACGTAGACCACGGTAAAACAACTTTGACTGCAGCTATCACTAAAGTGTTATCTGATGCAGGTTATTCTGAAGCAAAATCATTTGATCAAATTGACAATGCTCCTGAAGAAAAAGAAAGAGGTATTACTATTAATACTTCACACGTAGAGTATGCTACAGCTAACCGTCACTACGCTCACGTTGACTGTCCAGGTCACGCGGATTACGTTAAGAACATGGTTACTGGTGCTGCTCAGATGGACGGTGCTATCCTTGTAGTTGCTGCTACAGATGGTCCAATGCCACAAACTCGTGAGCACATCCTTCTAGGTCGCCAGGTTGGTGTTCCAAGAATGGTTGTATTTATGAACAAAGTAGATATGGTTGATGATGCTGAGCTTCTTGAGCTAGTTGAAATGGAAATCAGAGATCTATTATCTTTCTATCAGTATGATGGAGATAACGGACCTGTTGTTCAGGGTTCTGCTCTTGGTGCACTTAATGGTGAGCCTCAGTGGGTTGATACAGTTTTAGCTCTTATGGAGGCTGTTGATAACTGGATCGAAATGCCGGTACGTGATGTTGAGAAACCATTCCTTATGCCTGTTGAAGATGTATTTACAATTACTGGTCGTGGAACTGTTGCTACAGGTCGTATCGAAACTGGTATTGCTAATACAGGTGATGCAGTTGAAATCATTGGTATGGGTGCTGAAAAGCTTACTTCTACAATCACTGGTGTTGAGATGTTCCGTAAAATCCTTGATAGAGGTGAAGCTGGAGATAACGTAGGTTTACTTCTACGTGGTATCGATAAAGCTGATATCAAAAGAGGTATGGTTATCGTTAAGCCAGGATCTGTTAAGCCACACGCTCATTTCAAAGCAGAGGTTTATATCCTTAAGAAAGAAGAAGGTGGACGTCACACTCCATTCCATAACAACTACCGTCCTCAGTTTTACGTTCGTACAACTGACGTAACAGGAACTATTTCTCTTCCTGCAGGTGTTGAGATGGTTATGCCAGGTGATAACCTTACAATTGATGTAACTCTACTTAGCCCAATCGCTCTAAGCGTAGGTCTACGTTTCGCTATCCGTGAGGGTGGTCGTACTGTAGGTGCTGGTCAGGTTACTGAAATACTAGACTAATTTATAGTTAAATATAAAAAGCCAGCCTGGTGCTCCGGCATCAGCTGGCTTTTAAATAAACGGGCGTAGTTCAAGGGTAGAATAGCGGTCTCCAAAACCGTTGATGGGGGTTCGAATCCCTCCGCCCGTGCAAAAAACGAAATACAATGGCAAACGTTACTAATTACATATCAGAGGCATTTACTGAGTTAAAAACAAATGTAACATGGCCGGAATGGGCTGAAGTTCAGCGCTTGACTATTATTGTTGCTGTTTTTTCAGTGATATTTGCGTTGGTTACTTTTGGTATAGATAAGGGCTTTGAAGTTCTTGTGGCTAAGTTGTATGCTTTATTAAAAAACTAATTTTATTGTAATGACTGATAACAATGTCAAAAAGTGGTATGTGGTTAGAGCTGTAAGCGGTCAGGAAAATAAAGTTAAAAACTACATAGAAACGGAAATTAACAGGCTTGGAATGGCAGATTATATTTCGCAGGTTCTTGTTCCTACTGAAAAAGTGGTTCAGGTGCGTGACGGAAAAAAGATCAGCAAGGACAGGGTTTACTTTCCGGGTTATGTAATGATTGAGGCTAACTTAACCGGTGAAATACCGCATATAATTAAGTCTATTACAGGAGTTATCGGTTTCCTTGGTGAGACTAAAGGCGGCGATGCTGTTCCTTTGCGTCTTTCGGAGGTTAACAGGATGCTTGGTAAGGTAGATGAATTGTCTGTTAAGACTGATAATGTTTCTATACCATTTACGGTAGGAGAGACTATTAAGGTTATTGATGGGCCTTTTAACGGTTTCAACGGTAGCGTTGAAAAAGTTAATGAAGAAAAGCGTAAGCTTGAAGTAATGGTGAAGATCTTCGGTAGGAAGACTCCACTTGAACTTAGCTTTATGCAAGTTGAAAAAGTATAATTTTGTTACACTTATTATAAATCACATCATTCGCTTCCAAATGAAGATGTGCTAAATTTTTTTAAAGAAATGGCTAAAGAAATTAGTAAAGTAGTTAAACTACAAGTTAAGGGAGGTGCCGCGAATCCTTCGCCACCGGTTGGACCTGCATTGGGAGCTGCTGGGGTTAACATCATGGAGTTCTGTAAGCAATTTAATGCTAGGACTCAGGATAAACCCGGTAAAGTTCTACCAGTACAAATTACTGTGTACAAAGACAAATCTTTCGAGTTTGTTGTAAAAACGCCACCGGCTGCTATCCAACTACTGGACGCTGCTAAACTTAAAGGAGGTTCTGGTGAGCCTAACCGTAAGAAAGTAGCTAGTGTTACTTGGGATCAGATCAGGACTATTGCTGAAGACAAAATGACTGACCTTAATGCTTTCACAATCGAGAAAGCAATGAGTATGATTGCCGGAACAGCAAGGTCTATGGGTATAACAGTATCAGGAACAGCTCCTTTTTAATTGTAAAAAGAAAAAGAAGAAATGGCAAAATTGACAAAAAAACAGAAAGAGGCTGCTTCAAAAATTGAGAAGAACAAGCTGTATTCATTGAAAGACGCTTCTGCGTTGATCAAAACAGTTGCTACTGCAAAATTTGATGAGTCTGTTGATATCGCAGTACGTCTGGGTGTAGATCCAAGAAAAGCGAATCAAATGGTAAGAGGTGTTGTTACACTTCCTCATGGTACAGGTAAAGATGTAAGAGTACTTGCTCTTGTAACTCCTGATAAAGAAGCTGAAGCTAAAGCTGCTGGTGCTGACTATGTAGGTTTAGATGATTACCTTCAAAAAATTAAAGACGGATGGACAGATGTTGATGTTATCATCACTATGCCTGCAGTTATGGGTAAACTGGGTCCTTTAGGTAGAATATTAGGTCCTCGTGGTCTAATGCCAAACCCTAAAACAGGAACGGTTACTATGGAAGTAGGTAAAGCTGTTGCTGAAGTTAAAGCTGGTAAAATTGACTTTAAAGTTGACAAAACCGGTATCGTTCACGCAGGAATTGGAAGAATCTCTTTTGATGCTGACAAGATTACTGAGAACGCTCACGAAATTATTCAAACATTAATTAAATTGAAACCAACTGCAGCTAAAGGTACATACATTAAGAGTATCCACATCTCTTCTACTATGAGCCCTGCTATCGCTTTAGATCCTAAAGCAGTATAATTGGTAGTTAAAAAGTTTTATTATGACCAAAGAAGAAAAATCAAGAGTTATTGAAGATTTAACTGCACAGTTGGCTGGTACAAACGTTGTTTATGTAACGGATATTTCAGGACTTAATGCAGAGAATACTTCAAACTTAAGAAGAGCTTGTTTTAAAGCAGGTATCAAACTTGAAGTTGTTAAGAATACCCTTCTTGAAAAAGCAATGGGAAGCCTTGATAACAATTATGGTGACCTACCTACTATCCTTAAAGGAAGTACTTCTATCATGATTGCAGAGAACGGTAACGCTCCTGCGAAGATCATCAAAGAATTCCGTAAGAAATCTGATAAGCCTGTATTAAAAGGCGCTTACATCTTCGAAGCAGTATTCATTGGCGACAACCAGCTTGACGCCCTTGTAGCACTTAAATCTAAAGATGAAGTTATCGGAGAAATCATCGGACTTCTACAATCTCCTGCTAAAAATGTTGTTTCTGCCCTTAAATCAGGTGGTAATACAATTGCAGGACTTGTTAAAACATTATCTGAAAGATAATAACCCCGCGAGAACGCACTTTATAAATTATATATTACAAACTATTTAAAACGATAGAAAAAATGGCAGATTTGAAACAATTCGCAGAACAACTAGTTAACCTTACTGTTAAAGAAGTTAACGAACTAGCTACAATATTAAAAGATGAGTATGGAATCGAGCCTGCTGCTGCTGCAGTAGTTGCTGGTCCTGCTGGTGGAGGTGATGCTCCAGTTGCTGAAGAGCAAACTGAATTCACTGTAGTTCTTAAAGATGCTGGTGCTTCTAAACTTGGTGTTGTTAAAGCTGTAAAAGAACTTACAGGTTTAGGACTTAAAGAAGCTAAAGATCTTGTAGATGCTGCTCCAACAAACGTTAAAGAAGGCGTTTCTAAAGAAGAGGCTGAAGGTCTTAAAAAATCTTTAGAAGAAGCTGGAGCTGTTGTAGAGCTTAAATAAGCTTACATCGGTTACAAAACCCAGGTTTAGGCCTTGAGAAGTACTCTCAAAGGCCTAAACCATTTTTCGTATAATAACATTTTATACGTTTTTTCAATAAATTATTTTAATCAAAATTTTGTCCATTGATGATAACAAATCAGACTGAAAGATTAAATTTTGCCTCAACAAAAAACATTCCTGATTACCCGGACTTCCTTGACATTCAGGTAAAATCTTTTAAAGATTTTTTCCAGCTTGAAACCAAATCAGATGAAAGAGGCAACGAAGGTCTTTATAACACCTTCATGGAAAACTTTCCGATTACTGATACAAGAAATCAGTTTGTATTGGAGTTCCTTGATTACTTTGTAGATCCGCCACGTTATACAATTGAAGAATGTATAGACAGAGGGCTTACATATAGTGTGCCTTTAAAAGCTAGGCTTAAACTGTACTGTACAGACCCAGAGCATGAAGATTTTGAAACGATTGTACAGGATGTATATTTGGGAACTATCCCTTATATGACGCCAAGCGGTACTTTTGTTATCAATGGTGCCGAGCGTGTGGTTGTATCTCAGCTTCACAGGTCTCCAGGAGTTTTCTTTGGCCAGTCATTCCACGCAAACGGAACAAAATTATACTCTGCAAGGGTAATTCCTTTCAAAGGTTCTTGGATAGAATTTGCAACTGACATCAACAGTGTTATGTATGCTTATATCGACAGAAAGAAAAAACTTCCTGTTACGACTCTATTCAGGGCGATTGGTTTTGAAAGGGATAAAGACATCCTTGAAATATTTGACCTTGCTGAAGAAATCAAGGTTTCAAAAACAGGTCTTAAAAAGTATATCGGCAGAAGACTTGCTGCACGTGTATTGAACACTTGGCACGAAGATTTCGTGGATGAGGATACAGGTGAGGTAGTTTCTATCGAGCGTAACGAAATTATATTAGACAGGGATACTATCATCGACAAAGATAATGTTGAGGAGATTATCGATTCTAACGTAAAAACGATACTGCTTCATAAAGAGGATAATAATCAGGCAGATTATGCTATTATCCACAATACTTTACAGAAAGACCCTACTAACTCAGAAAAAGAAGCTGTAGAGCACATTTACCGTCAGCTGCGTAATGCAGAACCACCTGATGAGGAAACAGCTCGAGGCATTATAGATAAATTGTTCTTCTCTGACCAACGTTACAACTTAGGTGAAGTAGGTCGTTATAGAATGAACAAAAAACTTGGTCTTGACATCCCAATGGAAAAGCAGGTGCTTACCAAAGAGGATATCATTACTATTGTTAAGTACCTTATTGAGCTTATCAACTCTAAAGCGGAGATTGATGATATTGACCACTTATCAAACCGTCGTGTACGTACGGTAGGTGAGCAGCTTTCAGCTCAGTTTGGTGTAGGTTTGGCCCGTATGGCAAGAACCATCAGAGAGCGTATGAACGTTAGGGATAACGAGGTGTTTACACCTATCGATTTGATCAATGCTAAAACATTATCATCGGTAATCAACTCTTTCTTTGGTACGAACCAGCTTTCTCAGTTCATGGACCAGACGAATCCACTTGCAGAGATTACGCACAAGCGTAGGTTATCGGCACTTGGACCAGGTGGTTTATCAAGGGAAAGAGCAGGTTTCGAGGTTCGAGATGTTCACTATACGCACTATGGCCGTTTATGTCCTATCGAAACGCCGGAGGGACCAAACATTGGTTTGATCTCATCTCTTGGTGTTTATGCTAAGGTAAACGGAATGGGCTTTATTGAAACGCCATACCGTAAAGTTACTGAAGGTAAAGTAGATCTTGAGTCTACACCAATTTACCTAAGTGCTGAAGAAGAAGAAGGTAAGATGATCGCTCAGGCGAACATTGAGATGGATAACAATGGACAGATTACTGCTGATAAGGTTATTGCACGTGAGGAAGGTGACTTCCCTGTCGTTGACCCGGCTGCAGTACATTATACTGACGTTGCTCCTAACCAGATCGCTTCTATCTCTGCGTCACTTATTCCGTTCCTTGAGCACGATGATGCGAACCGTGCGTTGATGGGATCGAACATGATGCGCCAGGCGGTTCCTCTTTTACGTCCGGAAGCCCCAATTGTGGGTACAGGATTGGAGCGTCAGGTAGCTTCTGACTCAAGGGTACTTATCAATGCTGAAGGGCATGGTACTGTTGAGTATGTTGATGCTAACGAGATTACAATTAAATATGACAGAACGGATCGTGAGAGAAGCGTAAGCTTTGATCCGGACGAGAAAACATACCAGCTTATCAAGTTCAGGAAAACGAACCAGAGTACGAGCATCAACCTTAAGCCTATCGTAAGAAAAGGTGACAGAGTTAAGCCTGGACAGGTTCTTTGTGAAGGTTATGCTACACAAAACGGTGAGCTAGCTCTTGGACGTAACCTTAAAGTGGCGTTCATGCCTTGGAAAGGTTACAACTTCGAGGATGCGATCGTGATTTCTGAAAAAGTGGTTCGCGATGATATCTTTACGTCTATCCACGTAGATGATTACTCTCTTGAGGTAAGGGACACTAAATTAGGTAACGAAGAGTTAACTAACGACATCCCTAACGTAAGTGAGGAAGCTACTAAAGATCTTGACGAAAATGGTATGATCAGGATTGGTGCCGAGGTTAAGCCTGGCGATATCCTTATCGGTAAGATTACTCCAAAAGGAGAATCTGATCCAACACCGGAAGAGAAACTTCTTCGTGCCATCTTTGGTGACAAAGCAGGTGATGTTAAAGATGCTTCATTAAAAGCGTCTCCATCATTACATGGTGTTGTACTTGATAAAAAACTGTTTGCGCGTGCCGTTAAAGACAAACGTAAACGTACAAAAGATAAAGACGATTTAGGAAAACTTGAAATGGATTTCGAAGTTAAGTTCATCGAGCTTAAAGACAGATTGATTGACAAGCTATTTAATGTCGTTAACGGAAAAACTTCACAGGGAGTGATGAATGACCTGGGTGAGGAAGTACTACCAAAAGGTAAGAAATACACTCAGAAAATGTTGTATGCTGTTGAAGATTTCGCTCACTTAACTAAAGGTCAGTGGACAACGGATGACGAAACCAATGCAATGGTTAACGACCTTATCCACAACTATAAGATTAAGCTGAACGACCTTCAGGGTGCTCTTAGAAGAGAAAAATTCACCATTACTGTGGGTGATGAACTTCCGTCAGGTATCTTAAAACTTGCTAAAGTTTACATTGCTAAGAAACGTAAGCTTAAAGTGGGTGATAAGATGGCAGGACGCCACGGTAACAAAGGTATCGTTGCTAAAATCGTACGTCAGGAAGACATGCCGTTCCTTGAGGATGGTACTCCTGTAGACATCGTGCTTAACCCGCTTGGTGTACCTTCACGTATGAACATCGGTCAGATTTATGAGACGGTTCTTGGATGGGCAGGTATGGATTTAGGAAGGAAATTTGCTACTCCTATTTTCGACGGTGCTTCTCTAGACCAGATCAATGCATTGACTGATGAGGCCGGCATACCAAGATTTGGCCATACTTACCTGTACGATGGAGGAACCGGAGAACGTTTCCACCAGGCAGCTACAGTAGGTGTTATCTACATGCTGAAACTAGGACACATGGTAGATGATAAGATGCACGCACGTTCTATCGGTCCATACTCGCTTATCACGCAGCAGCCTCTTGGAGGTAAAGCGCAATTTGGTGGTCAGCGTTTTGGAGAGATGGAGGTTTGGGCTCTTGAGGCTTATGGTGCGTCAAGTACTTTAAGGGAGATACTGACTGTTAAATCGGATGACGTTATCGGTAGGGCTAAAACTTACGAAGCAATCGTTAAGGGAGAGACTATGCCGGAACCGGGATTACCTGAATCGTTCAATGTATTGATGCATGAACTTAAAGGTCTTGGACTAGACATCAGATTAGAAGAATAAATTTCCACGGGAATGGTACAGTGTGCCATTCCCTTCTATACTTTTTTAATAAATTGATAGATTACATATCATGACGAGATTAAAAGATAAAAATACCATTAAAAGATTCAACAAGATTTCTATCGGACTTGCTTCGCCGGAATCTATCCTTGCTGAATCAAGAGGTGAAGTTCTTAAGCCGGAAACCATTAACTATCGTACTCATAAACCGGAAAGAGACGGCCTTTTCTGCGAGCGTATATTTGGTCCTGTAAAGGATTTCGAATGTGCTTGTGGTAAATACAAAAGGATTCGTTATAAAGGGATTGTTTGTGACCGATGCGGTGTGGAAGTTACCGAGAAGAAAGTACGTCGTGACAGGGTAGGACACATCAATCTTGTTGTGCCTATTGCCCATATATGGTATTTCCGCTCGCTTCCTAACAAAATTGGTTATATCCTGGGCCTTCCGTCTAAGAAATTAGACATGATCATATACTATGAAAGATATGTGGTTATTCAGGCAGGTATCGCTAAAGGACCGGATGGCGAAAATGCTAAACGATTAGATTTCTTAACTGAAGAGGAGTATCTTAATATTCTTGATACACTTCCACAGGAAAATCAATACTTAGACGATAATGACCCTAACAAGTTTATCGCTAAAATGGGTGCTGAGTGTATTATGGATTTGCTTGCGAGGATTGATCTTAACGAGCTTTCTTACCAATTACGCCACAGTGCTAATACTGAAACGTCTAAACAGCGTAAAACAGAGGCCCTTAAAAGGCTTCAGGTTGTAGAGTCATTCCGTGAGTCTAACAACAATAGGGAAAACCGCCCTGAGTGGATGATCCTTAAAGTTATACCTGTTATCCCACCTGAGCTTCGCCCATTGGTGCCGCTTGATGGTGGACGTTTTGCAACATCAGATTTAAATGACCTTTACCGTAGGGTAATCATCCGTAACAACCGTCTTAAAAGGTTGATGGAGATTAAAGCTCCGGAGGTTATCCTTCGTAACGAAAAGCGTATGCTACAGGAATCTGTAGATTCACTATTCGATAACACAAGGAAAGCATCTGCTGTTAAAACAGAATCGAACAGACCGCTTAAATCACTTTCTGATTCATTAAAAGGTAAACAAGGACGTTTCCGTCAAAACCTACTTGGTAAACGTGTTGACTATTCTGCACGTTCGGTAATTGTTGTTGGACCTGAAATGAAACTATTCGAGTGTGGTCTTCCAAAAGATATGGCTGCTGAGCTTTACAAACCATTCGTTATCCGTAAGCTTATCGAAAGAGGTATTGTAAAAACAGTTAAGTCTGCTAAAAAGATAATTGACAAAAAAGAGCCTGTAGTTTGGGATATCCTTGAAAACGTAATCAAAGGTCACCCGGTACTACTAAACAGGGCCCCTACTCTTCACAGACTAGGTATCCAGGCTTTCCAGCCGAAACTTATCGAAGGAAAAGCGATCCAGCTTCACCCATTGGTATGTACTGCATTTAATGCGGATTTTGATGGTGACCAGATGGCGGTACACCTTCCGTTAGGGCCAGAGGCTATTCTTGAGGCACAACTATTGATGCTTGCTTCTCACAATATCCTTAACCCTGCTAACGGTGCGCCTATCACGGTACCTTCTCAGGACATGGTACTTGGTCTGTACTACATGACCAAAGAACGTCTTTCTACTCCTGAAAAGAAAATATTAGGTGAAGGCCTTACTTTCTATTCAGCTGAAGAAGTACACATCGCACTAAATGAGGGAAGACTTGAGCTAAATGCACGTGTGAAAATACGCGCTAAAGATTTCAACGAAAGCGGAGAGCTTGTTTACAAGATCATCCAGACTACAGCAGGTAGGGTATTATTCAACGAGGTGGTGCCGGAAGCGGCAGGATACATCAATGAGATCCTTACTAAGAAGTCACTAAGGGATATTATCGGTGCTATTTTAAGTGTTACCGATGTACCTACAACGGCTGCTTTCCTTGACAACATGAAAGACATGGGCTACAAATTCGCTTTCCGAGGCGGACTGTCGTTCAGTTTAGGTGATATCATCATCCCTGCAAGAAAGCAAGAGCTTATCGCTGATGCTAATGAGCAGGTAGATGCTATCTCTGCAAACTATAACATGGGTCTTATTACCAACAATGAGCGTTACAATCAGGTAATTGACGTGTGGACTTCTACGAATGCTATGCTAACGGAGCTTGCAATGAAAAACATTAGAGAGGATCAGCAAGGATTCAACTCGGTGTACATGATGCTTGACTCTGGGGCGAGGGGTTCTAAGGAGCAGATCCGTCAGCTTACAGGTATGCGTGGTTTGATGGCTAAGCCTAAAAAATCTACCGCAGGTGGTGGTGAGATTATCGAGAATCCGATTCTTTCTAACTTTAAGGAAGGTCTTTCGATTCTTGAGTACTTCATTTCTACCCACGGTGCACGTAAAGGTCTTGCGGATACCGCTCTTAAAACGGCGGATGCCGGTTACCTTACAAGAAGGCTGCATGACGTTTCTCAGGATGTTATCGTTAATTCTGTAGACTGTGGTACACTTAGGGGTATTGAGGTTTCTGCACTTAAGAAAAACGAGGAAATCGTTGAATCTCTTGGTGAAAGAATCCTTGGCCGTGTGGCACTACAGGATGTTGTTAACCCACTTACAAGCGAAGTTCTTGTACACGCAGGTGTTCAGATCACTGAAGCTGAAGTTAAGGCTATCAACGCTGCACCAATCGAGAGAGTAGAAGTACGTTCTCCATTGACATGTGAAGCTACAAAAGGTATCTGTGCTAAATGTTACGGACGTAACCTTGCTACAGGTAAGATGACGCAAAGAGGTGAAGCTGTAGGTGTAATTGCTGCACAGTCTATTGGTGAGCCGGGTACTCAGCTTACACTACGTACATTCCACGTTGGTGGTGTTGCGGGTGGTATATCTGAGGAATCAAGCATCATCACTCGTTTTGCAGGTAGGTTAGAGATCGAAGACCTTAAGACAGTTAAAGGTGAAGATATCGACGGTAATCCAACAGATATCGTTGTTTCACGTTCTACTGAATTGAAATTGGTTGACGATAAAACCGGAATTCTATTAAATACACACAATATTCCTTATGGTTCAAGCATCTACGTTAATGACGGTGATGTTGTTGAAAAAGGAACTGTAATATGTAAATGGGACCCGTATAATGGGGTAATTATTTCTGAGTTTACCGGTAAAGTAGCTTATGAAGATATCGAACAGGGACAATCGTTCATGGTTGAGATCGATGAGCAGACCGGATTCCAGGAGAAAGTTATCTCTGAGGCAAGGAACAAGAAATTGATCCCTACCTTATTGATCTACGGAAAAGAAGGAGAACTTATCCGCTCATACAACTTACCGGTGGGTGCCCACCTTATGGTAGACAATGGTGAGAAAATTAAAGCTGGTAAGATCCTTGTTAAGATACCAAGACGTTCATCTAAAGCGGGCGATATCACGGGAGGTCTTCCTAGGATTACTGAGCTTCTTGAAGCACGTAACCCTTCTAACCCTGCTGTGGTTTCTGAAATTGACGGTGTTGTTTCATTCGGTAAGATCAAGAGGGGTAACCGCGAGATCGTGATCGAATCTAAATTTGGTGAGATTAAAAAGTATCTTGTGAAACTTTCTAACCAGATCCTTGTTCAGGAGAATGACTACGTTAAAGCAGGTCTTCCACTTTCAGACGGTGCTATTACTCCTGAGGATATCCTTAGGATACAAGGTCCATCTGCAGTACAGCAGTACTTAGTGAACGAGATTCAGGAAGTTTACCGTCTTCAGGGTGTAAAAATCAACGATAAGCACTTTGAAGTGGTTATCCGCCAGATGATGCGTAAAGTAAGAGTGGTAGATCCGGGAGATACTTTATTCCTTGAAGATCAACTGATCCACACTTCTGACTTTATCGTTGAGAACGACAAACTATACGGAATGAAAGTTGTTGAAGACGCAGGTGACTCTGAGAACCTTAAACCGGGCCAGATCATCACTCCGCGTGAGCTAAGGGATGAGAACTCATTACTTAAACGTAATGACCAGAACTTAGTATCAGCAAGAGATGTAGTTCCTGCAACGGCTACTCCGGTACTTCAGGGTATCACAAGAGCGTCGCTTCAGACTAAATCGTTCATCTCTGCTGCATCGTTCCAGGAAACTACAAAAGTACTGAACGAGGCTGCGGTAGCCGGTAAAGTTGACGGACTTGAAGGACTTAAAGAGAATGTAATCGTTGGTCACAGAATACCTGCTGGTACAGGTATGAGGGATTATGATAACACTATCGTAGGTTCTAAAGAAGAATATAATGAGCTATTAACTCCTAAGGAGGAATATAACTACTAATACAATGAGTGATCAAAATAATCAGGCACAGCTTCAGATCGAACTTGATGAGAAAACAGCAGAGGGAACTTACAGTAACCTTGCTATCATCAACCATTCAGCTTCTGAATTTGTTGTGGATTTCGTAAGCATTATGCCGGGTACGCCTAAGGCAAAAGTGAAATCCCGCATTGTATTGACGCCTCAGCATGCCAAAAGGCTGCTAAAGGCACTGGGTGAAAATATCCACCGCTTTGAAAGCACACATGGGCAGATAAGCGACACGGAAACACCCGCTATTCCTTTGACCTTTGGTCCAGCAGGACAAGCTTAATAAAAATAGAAAACCCTTTCAGTAATGAAAGGGTTTTTTTATGATTTGTTGTGAGACGATAGTATCATATGATATTATCACGGATTTATGAGCAGCCTCAGAGAGGCGGAATATTTATAGGGTTATGCTGAAAAGATATAAAAAGAGCTCCGGAGGAGCGACATAGAATATGTCGCTCCTCCGGAGCTCAAGTGTTTTGCTTGTATTTGAGCTATAAATATGTCGCTTCTCCGAAGCTTTTTATGGGTTCGGTTAAACTATTCAATTTAAAACATTTCTAGTCAGTTACTTTATTAGATGTTTTAGATTTAATCCAACCTTTTTCTTTAAGCTTATCTTGTGTATATTGCTTTGGATTTACTTTGAATTCAAGCTCATCTTTAAGTTTTCGTAATTTCATGTCATTAGGCTCGAAAGTTAATCCAAAATTACAAATTCGATATGCTTCTTTATAGTCTCTCAAGTTTGTATAATAATTTAGGGTATGATTAAATGCGTTTATTGCATTTGAATGTTTTTGAGTTGGTGTTAGTGAATCGGACTTGTGATAAGCTTTTTCAAAATGATCATTAGCCAAATTGGCTTTAATATGTTTTTCATTTTTGTTGTGAAAATAGTTGATATCTTTCGATTGTGCTGACAATGCTTGAGCTAGGCCATGATGTGCTCTATGGTTTAAATGGTCTATTTTTAAAGCTTTTTCAAAGTACCCTATTGAAGTCTTTATTATTTCTCTTGATGTTCTACTTTTACCTACTCTATTCTTTAAATCTAAAAATCCAAGTTCAATAAATGCTTCCAAAAATTCATGATCTAAATCAATAGCAATGAGAAATTCTTTTTTTGCTAATTCGTATGCGTCTGAATAAAAACTATTATCTAATATTTTTCCTTTAATTAAATATAAAAAAGGGAATTTACTATTGTGCTTAATCAATTCATCAATAGTTTCTTTAGCTATATCGTAATTTAAATTAGATATATAGAGTGCTTGCCTAGCTTGATTTGCAGCAACTTTTTCTTGGTGATTACTCGCATTTGATCTGAATAATAATTTATGATTAAGATCACCGTCTAAAAAAGTCTTACGTTCTTGAGTGAATAATTCATATTTTTCAAGAATATTTTTTTCGTTATTTAATTTTAAAAAGTTTTTCGTGTATATTTTTGCTAAATGTGGCACAGTATAACCGACCTCTCCTGAATCTGTCATTTGAGAATAACATAATGAAATTTTAGCTAATTGGGGAAGGGCTTTAAAACCAATTTCGTCGCTGTTCATTTCAGAAATATATCTAATGTCATCTGCGGTTAATAATTCTTCTTTTTCTGATAGTGACAGTATATAAAGTACTTGTTTTTCTGCTTCTGACAATTTATCAATGGATCCTTGGAAACAAAACGTCAATATATCGTGATAAGCTTCACCGCTTTTTAGATTTTGGATTACTGATTCCATTGGAGTCGACATAGCAAGTTGATGGGTAATCAGTTGTCCAGCTAACGGCATTCCTTTGGTATATTTATAAAGTTCAGCTAAATAAGCGTTATAGCTATCAGTAAATAACGTGTCTTTTCCTGTAAAGTTTTTATATTGAGAATTTAAAAAATCTGGAAATTCTTTTTCTTCTTTAAAACCATTTAAATTAATTCTAGCCATGAAAAAATCCCCGAGTGTTTCCCTAGTTGTTAAAATTGCTTTTGAACTAGATGGAAATTTTTCTAGAAATGAAATTAGATCAGGATCATTTAATGTCTCTAAATTATCAACAATTAATAGGACAGTATTATTATTAAGGAAGTCAATAACATTTTTTTCATTATCAGAGGTGTCATTCTCACTGCCTAAGCTATTTTCTTCTATAAATTTATAGAGATCCTCTATTAAATCTGAATAGTTTGATACATATTCAGTCAATGATTTTATACCATCCGGAGTATATTTATTTCTCTTTGAACTTGTCCAAATTATAAATTCAAAATTGTTTGTAAAATCTTCGTTTGTAATTAGTTGTTTGCAAAAATAATGTACAAAGCTCGTTTTTCCAATACCTCCAATTCCATCTATTTGAATGATTCGGTTGTTTTCATTGTTTAGCTTAGTATAAATTTCTTTTATATGTTCTTTTCTACCAATAAATTCATTGTACAAAGTGTTTTGCTCTAAGACATTTTCAATGATTTTAAATTGATTTTGTTTTTTGCGATAAAATAAATTATCCGCTTTTATAGATCGACTTCCTCTTCTACAATATACATCACCATTTTTAAAAATTGTAGTATTAATTTGTTTTGTAGTTTTGCCCCAAGATTTCTTTTGATATTGTCCATCTTTTTTAAATGGCAATATTACATTTGATGGCTCAACATATAGAATAAAGAAATATAGACCTTCGATTTCAATAATATTACTTATGATTTCGATTTCACCATCAATAAATTCGTCAATTATATTTGAAATATTTGCCTCATCAATATTTTCATCACTTTTTTCATCAAGACCGACCCAATCATAATTATTATTTACGCCATAAATAATATATCCTCCTTTAGAATTTGCAAAAGCAGCTACATCTTTTATAAATTCTGCTCTTGATTTACTATCGGATATTTTAAAAATTTCTTTAAAGTCCAAATCTGTTTTTTCAGATTTAATATTTAATTTTTTAATTTCCTCAATCTTCTCCTTACTCACTAAGTTTAGTTTATCTATCATAATCTTAAATTGGCTGTTGGGAAGTAAACTTACAAAATTATGTTAAATTGCTAATAGGTATTTTTACTTGTTTACTTTCTCAAGGTATTTCCCCATCAACAATATTTCCTTAACTTTGAAGCTAACCAATAATACATCTCCCTTTTCCCATGTCCAGTATCATTCAATTACTTCCTGACCACGTTGCCAACCAGATAGCTGCCGGAGAGGTGGTGCAAAGGCCGGCTTCCATTGTTAAGGAATTGCTTGAAAATGCTGTTGATGCCGGCGCTACTGAGATTAAACTCGTTGTGAAGGATGCCGGGAAGACCCTGGTTCAGGTAATAGACAACGGAAAGGGCATGAGCGTTACCGATTCACGACTGTGTTTTGAACGCCACGCTACCTCTAAAATCCGCCATGCGGAAGATTTGTTCTCCCTGCATACCAAAGGCTTTAGGGGGGAGGCACTGGCATCCATCGCGGCTATTGCACATGTGGAGCTGAAAACCAAACAGGAGCAGGACGAACTGGGTACGCACCTCATTATTGAGGGTAGCAAATTCATTTCCCAGGATGTTGCTGTGCTCCCGAAAGGAACCTCATTTTCCATAAAAAATCTGTTTTTTAATATACCCGCACGACGTAACTTCCTGAAAAGTGATACGGTGGAGTTCCGCCATATCGTAGATGAGTTTGAGCGCGTTGCTTTGGCGCATGCCAATATCGGTTTCCTGTTGTATCATAACGGCAGTGAGATGTTTAATTTGCCTGGCTCTAACCAGCGCCAGCGCATTGTGAATGTCTTTGGCGGACGTACCAATGAAAAGCTCGTTCCGGTCAGTGAGACGACCGAGATCGTAACCATACAGGGATTTGTCTGCAAACCTGAATTCGCTAAGAAGAACCGGGGAGAGCAGTTCTTTTTTGTGAACGACCGTTTCATAAAGAGTGGTTATTTGCACCATGCAGTTATGGCTGCATACGAAGGCCTGCTGAAAGACGGTTCGCAGCCGGGGTATTTCTTATACCTTGATGTACCGCCGAATACCATTGATATCAACATACACCCTACCAAGACAGAAATTAAGTTTGACGATGAGCATGCGCTCTATGCCATACTTCGTTCGGCGATAAAACACAGCCTTGGGCAATTTAATGTGGCTCCGGTACTCGATTTTGACCGTGATGCCAATCTGGACACGCCTTACACTTACGAAAGTAAAGAGGCAGTAATGCCCATAGTTCAGGTAGACAGGTCATACAACCCCTTTGCCGACGAAAAACAAGTCAGGACAAGCTCGGGTTCATCATCCTCATTTTCATCTGGCGGAGGCTTTTCTCCGTCATTCAAAAGAGAAAAAGCTCCTGTATGGGAAAGCCTTTATACAGGGCTGACCGAAGCTGCTGAAGAATTAACTCCGGTTAGCGAGATGAGCTTCGAATCGGAAGAAGTTACCGGTTCATTATTCAATGACCACGAAGTGGAGCAGGCGGTCCAGAAGACCTACCAGATTCATAAAAAATATATTGTGAGCCCTATAAAGTCGGGACTGTTGATCATCGACCAGAAAAGGGCGCACCAACGCATACTGTATGAGCAGTTCCTTACCAGTATAACCGTACACCATGCCGCCAGCCAACAGCTTTTATTTCCGTTAATGCTCTATTACAATAAAACAGAACTGGATCTCGTTGAAGAAATGCGTGGTGCTTTGGAAAATACTGGCTTTGTTTTTGCTGAGTTCAACAGTGACCATATTGTGGTGTCCGGATTGCCTGTAAATGTGGCCGAGAGTGAGGTTTCTATCCTTTTGGAAGAACTTATCAACGACCTGCAGCAGGAAGTGCCTGACAGCAGCTTCAGTCAGACTGACAGCATTGCGAAGTCGATGGCGCGAAGCCTGGCCATTAAAACAGGTATTGTAATGTCTGAAAAAGAACAGGAAAATATGGTCAACTCGCTTTTTGCCTGCAAAGAGCCGGGAGTATCACCTTTTAATAAACCAACTTTCATCACGGTAAGTGTGGAAGATTTAGATAAACGATTTGCTATATGATGCGTATTACGGAGACTGTTAAGCAGTTAATCATTATCAATATTTTGTTTTTTGTTGGCAGCTACCTTGTTGGTCAGCCCGCGAGCGATTATTTGGCACTGCATGCGCCAACAAGCGATAAGTTTCAGATTTGGCAGCTGATCACACACATGTTTATGCATGGTGGCTTAATGCATATCCTTTTCAATATGTTTGCATTATTCTCTTTTGGGGGACTACTTGAACAAATGTGGGGAGCAAAGAAGTTTATATTCTTCTATATCTCATGCGGATTAGGAGCAGCAGCGCTGCATTTGGGTATTAACTATATCGAAATACAGCAATTACTGCAAGGTGTAGCTGATTTAAATCTGCCATCGGATAAGATCCATGATATATTAAATCTAACTACACAGGATGGGATGCACTACAGGCCTGATATGTTCTTAAATGAGATAAAACCCATAATTGAAAATAGCGGTAAAGCCAGTATGTTTACTCAGGAGCATTTTAATACTCTTTTTGACGCTGCAAAACAAAACCAGGTTCCTATGGTAGGTGCTTCAGGTGCAATTTATGGGTTGTTGGTCGCTTTTGCGTTTATGTTCCCTAATGCCGAACTTATGATGATGTTCGTGCCTATCCCAATTAAAGCCAAATACTTTGTTCCCGGAATTTTGGCGCTCGATCTATTCATGGGTTTACGCGGGCAGTCTATTTTTGGAGGAGCAAGCGATGGCGTTGCCCATTTTGCACACCTTGGAGGAGCACTTATCGGCTTCATCATGATGTGGTACTGGAAAAAGAACAGTTTTAACCAAAATCGCTGGAATTAACCCATGGGTATTATTGACGATTTAAAAATGGAATACAGGATAGGCGGCATTACGCAAAAGCTTATCTACTGGAATATAGGATTATTTTTGCCTGTAATACTGTTCAGTATATGCAAAATTTTTCATGTCGATGTTTCTGCATTCGACTGGTCAGGTAATTATTATTCAGGCGACTGGTTCAGCCTTTCAAGCAATATTGCCGATTTAGCCTGGAAACCATGGTCCATCGTACTATATTCGTTCCTGCATTCAGGTTTTTTCCATCTGCTGTTCAATATGATGATGCTGTTCTTTGTAGGGAGACTGTTCTTAACTTTCTTTACGCAAAAACAATTATTAGGAGTTTATCTGCTTTCGGCTATTTTTTCGGGGATTATTTATATTTTAGGATATTCTTTTATACCGGCTTTTACGGGTCATGTTGCAGGGCTCACAGGTGCTTCTGCTGCTGTTATGGCTATTCTGTTTGCTGTAACTACATATTCGCCGCTTTATGAGGTGAGGCTTTTGCTTATAGGCAATGTTAAGCTATGGCATATAGCACTTGTTTTACTGGTAATTGACCTAATTAATATTTCCATCGAAAATCCAGGCGGACACCTGGCGCATATTGCGGGTGCTTTTTTTGGATTTATATACATTAAACTGCTTCAAAGCGGGACCGATCTTACTAAAGCTGTATCGGCTACACTTGATTTTTTTGCCACTATTTTTAAGCCGGGCAAGAAGACTCCATTTAAAGCAGTACACAGAAACACTGCCCCTTTACAAAGGGCGGCTGCTAAGCCCGAAAAGGATATTACGCAAAAACAGATTGATGATATACTGGACAAGATAAGTAAATCAGGATATGACAGCCTGACCAAAGAAGAAAAGGAATTTTTATTTAAAGTTGGAAAATAATTAACTAGCTTTGGATTGAAGCAAAGAATATGAAAAAGCTGTCAGGGTTTAATAAGTTGATGTTTGTGCTCAATATAGTGTTGACTGTATTGACATTCATTGCCTATATACTGCCGTTTCTGGCGCCTAAGCTTTTCCCGATATTATCGGTATTTACACTTGTAATGCCGCTGATGCTTGTCCTTAATTTTTTGTTTTTCATTTACTGGCTTTTACAGACTAAGCGACAAATGCTGCTATCAGGACTGGTATTGCTTTTAGGGATAACTTTTGTAAGCAAGTGCTACAGGTTCTCATCCAAAAACCTGCCCGAAGATAAAGCTGATTTTACACTTATGAGCTATAACGTAAGGATGTTCAATCTCTATGAGTGGCTTCCTGATGGCAATATTCCCCAAAAGATAAAAGATTTTGTGACCGAACAGGATGCTGATATCGTATGCCTGCAGGAATATACTAAACGTGGAAATGTAAAATTTCCCGGTTATAAGCATAAATTCATTTTTGGACGCTCAGGACTAACAGGGCAGGCGGTACTATCTAAATATCCCATAATCGACAGTGGCTATATAGAATTCCCTAAATCAGGGAATAATGTTGTGTTTGCAGACATCAAAAAAGGGAAGGATACTTTAAGGGTTTACAGTATGCACATGCAGTCGGTAAAAATTAGTCCGGATATCCACGAAACCTTAGATGAAGAAAAGTCTAAAATTATATTTGGCAGGTTGAGTGATGCTTTTAAGAAACAGCAGTTGCAGGCCGAATTGTTTGAAAAACATAAAAATGAATGCCATTATCCGATGATAATATGCGGAGATCTTAACAATAGCGCTTTTTCTTATGTTTACCGAAGCGTAAAAGGCAAGATGAAAGATGCTTTTGAAGAGGCTGGTAAAGGCTTTGGGAAGTCGTATAATTATAAATACTATCCGGCGAGGATAGATTATATCTTTACGGATAAGAGCTTAGACGTTAAGCAGTATACTACATTCGACACATTTGCCAATTCAGACCATTTTCCGGTAATGACACGCCTGGCATTCGAGAAAGAAGAAGAGTAATAATTATAATTCCTGATTCTTCAGGTACTCCATTGCATAACGGCCTTCATTGAATAGCAGGTCAAGAATGCTAAGATTGTTGATAAAGCCATGTTTCTCTTCAAATACCTGCGTATAAGGTTCAAATTGAGCAATGTCTTTCTTGCCGTTTGCCAAATGGCGGTAATCCTGAAAACCTTCCGCTTCATGAAAGTATTCACTTGTTTTAGCATAAGACAAATCCATTCCAAGGCATGATGTTACTATTTCCATAGCTTCAAAATTCAGATCCATCATAAACTCATGTTTTTTTTCGAACAGAGGCCTTATGTCATCTTCAAAGTACTCAAAGAAGGGTGAAGTCCTGTAAGCGGCTTCAAGCGATTTAAAATGCTGTTTCTGCCAGTCAAAAGCATGTTCAAGTCTAGTGTCTTTGAACTTTTGATTTGGTTTGCTGCTATGCTTCACCGGAATATTTAATAGCTGCTGTCCGTTAGGGCTGTATATATACATCCTGTTACGGTTGGTCTGCTTTTGGAAGTTATCTTCCACCTCAAAAGTTATAGCATCAGCTTTAACCATCGACACAAAATGACTGATAGATGGGAAGTATGTAGGGTGTATTAATATCATTGTTGATTTGGTGATGTGTTGAATCTGTTTATTTGGATAAAACTAAGAAGATTTGAAAGTGACCTATGTGATCATTTTCAAATCTTCAAATTGAATAATCTTTAAATTAAACTATACTTCTTTAGCCTTTTTCTTTTTCCAGAAATAACTTCCTACAAACCAAAGTGCAAGAGCACCAAGGAAATATTTGAAATAAGATACCGGTGCACCGTCGCCTCCTACTGTAGTAAAGAATCTCTCCCAACGGGGTTTCATCTTTCCGTCCAGGCTCATCCAGATGAATACCGGCTTGCCTACAATATGGTTTTCAGGGACAAAGCCCCAGTAGCGGCTATCCTGAGAATTGTGGCGGTTATCACCCATCATCCAGTAGTAATTCTGTTGGAAAGTATATGAAGTGGTCACCTGTCCGTTAATGCGAATCTCATCACCATTAACCTTAAGGTCATTGCTTTCATATTCCTTAATGATCATTTTATAGAAAGGAAGTGTCTCTTTGTTAAGCTCTACTGTTTTTCCTTTTTCAGGAATGGTTATTGGCCCCATATCATCAACTGTCCATTCTGGCTTGCTGTGTGGGAAGATTGCGGTTCCTTCATCGCCTGCTTTAACCTGACGCTTCGTTACCGATTTTACGCCCGGATAGCTTCTTAGCCTTTTGGCACTGTCTTTTGTCAGCGAATAGAAAACATACGTACTGTCGTTTATTGGTCCGTGGCCGTCAGTTACATCCAGTTCTTTCTGAAGATATTGTTCATTGATCGCTGTACCTTTTTCAACAATGGCAAAATAAGAGTACTGAGGTTTAGCCCTGTCAGAAAGTATAAGTTCCTTACCATTTATGTAAACCAATCCGTCTTTAAGCGAGAAAACATCCCCAGGAGTAGCCACACAACGTTTTACATAGTTTGATTTTTTATCAATAGGCTTTCTAATGCCAACACTATGGTTGTCTTTCCAGTTGGTAACAGTATCTATAGGCCAGTTGAACACAACGATATCATTTTTTTGCACCTTTTCAAATCCGGGGAACCTGAAGTAAGGCAGCTGAGGCCAGTTACTGTATGATTTTTTATGAATTACCGGTATACTGTCATGTACCATTGGTGCAGCTATTGTGGTCATGGGTGTTCGCGCACCATAGTTGAACTTACTCACGAAAAGGAAGTCGCCTACCAATAGAGTTTTTTCCAATGAAGAAGTAGGGATGGTAAATGGCTGCATTATATATGTATGTACAATTGTAGCAACCACAACTGCAAACAAAAGCGAGCTTAGGGTGCTGTCTTTTGTTTCTTCTTCGGGATTGTATTTTGCAGTTCCGCTGTAGTTTAGTGCATAGATATATAATCCAAGCGTAACTATACCAATAATTTTATCAGTAGATGATTTTTTACCGAAAACGCTTAGTGTAAGTACCCATACAACAGGGAACATGATAAGATTTACGATGGGCACAAATAGCAGGATGGTCCACCAGCGCGGCCTGCCAATGATTTGCATCAATACCATTGCATTATAAACAGGTACTGCGGCTTCCCACGGTTTCCTGCCTGCTTTTTCATACAATTTCCAGGTTCCTAAAAAGTGTACTACCTGTACAGCAAGGAAAAATATAAACCATTGTAATAGTGTCATCGTCTGTAAATTTTATATATATGTATACTTTCTTGTAAAAATGTTACTATAAACCTAAAACATCTTTCATTGTATAGACACCTTTTTTGCCAAAAATCCATTCTGCGGCCACAACTGCTCCAAATGCAAAACCTTCACGGCTATGGGCAGTATGTTTTATTTCGATAGAATCTACTTCCGAATCATAGAACACACTGTGTGTACCAGGAACTCCTTCTTCGCGTTTGGCATCGATTAGTATTTCGTCGGCTTTGGCATTTTCAAGTGCCCAGCTAGAATAGTCTGAATGTGTAATGATGTCTTTCGCCAGTGATATTGCAGTTCCGCTGGGAGCATCAAGCTTTTGCAGGTGGTGTATCTCTTCCATAGATACTTTGTACTGCTTAAGGTTTGACATCATTTTAGCAAGGTAGTCATTCAGTTCAAAGAAGATATTTACGCCAAGGCTAAAATTTGAACCATAAATAAAAGCCCCTTTTTTATCTTCGCATAGCTGAGCCATATCATGATAATGTTCCAGCCATCCCGTCGTGCCCGATATTACCGGGATATTTCCGTTAAGGCAAGCGGAGATATTGCCTACAGCAGCATCAGGAATACTGAAATCTATGGCCACATCGGCATTTTCAAGGCCGTCAAATGTATCATCGGCATTTTTTCTCAATACTATTTCATGGCCTCTTTCCAGAGCGATTCTTTCAATCACTTTGCCCATTCTTCCGTAGCCTAATAATGCAATTTTCATGTCTTAAAATTGGTAACTGAGGTTTAACCCCATATTATACTTGTAATCTGTATCGCCCTGAATCATTTGCGGACGAAGCGACAGGTTTTCGTTAACGTTAAACTGCATAAGGTGGGCATTAACATTTGCTTCCACAATCTGCAGGATATAAAGCCCTGCTGTAAGCAGTGCACAAAGATCACGGTTTTTTTGATGGCCTTTTTGGGCACGTATAAGCCTGTCCGGATCATTAATGCCGGCTAGTTCACCTGTAAGCGTCTTACCTTGCAGCAAGTCTCTGTAAGCATCCCTGTATTGGTGGTATTTTTTATTATTCCAGGCATAGATACCTATGGTAGTTCCCATCGCGCCCCATACTATGGGTGCTTTCCAGTATTTTTTATTGTATATCTGCCCTCCGCCGGGAAAGATGGCCGAGTAAAATGCGGCTTTTGCCGGAGCAAGCGGATTAGGGGGAGGGTAGTTTTGAGGGAGCTTTGTGCTATCTTTTTCTATAACAAGCGTTTGTTCGTCCTGTGCTTTTGCACTGAATGATAAAAGCAGGAAAACAGATATGAATATAAATGACAGCTTCTTCACTAACCGTTTATAAGTTTAATGATTCTGTTGAAGTCTTCTTCTGAGTGAAAAGGGATGGTGATCTTTCCTTTTCCTTTACCATCAACTTTTACGTCAACTTTTGCTCCAAAGAAACCTGTAAATGCTTTTTTCTGCTCGTCCTCAACTGCAAATGAGCTGCTCTTAACTGCTTTTGGCGCAGATGGCAACAGGCTTTCGTGATAATTTTTCACCAATGCCTCAGTTTCTCTAACCGAAAGATTCCCGCTAACGATCTGCTGGTAAATATCTGCCTGCGCATCGTGGTCTTCAATATTGATGATAGCACGGCCATGGCCCATACTGATGAACCCGTCGCGGATGCCGGTCTGGATTATCGGGTCAAGTTTAAGAAGGCGAAGGTAGTTGGCAATAGTAGAACGTTTTTTACCTACACGATCGCTCATTTGCTCTTGTGTAAGCTGTATCTCGTCAATAAGCCTTTGGTAAGAAAGAGCTATCTCTATAGGGTCCAGGTCATGGCGCTGAATATTTTCAACTAACGCCATTACAAGCGACTCGTTATCGTTTGCTATACGGATGTAGGCAGGTACTGTAGTAAGTCCTGCAAGTTTAGAAGCGCGAAGACGTCGCTCACCCGAAATCAGCTGGTATTTGTTGTAGTCCAGCTTTCTTACGGTGATAGGCTGTATCACACCAAGCTCTTTGATTGATGTGCTAAGTTCCTGCAGCGTGTCTTCGTTGAAGTTGGTTCTCGGCTGAAATGGGTTTATTTCAATGGCATCAAGTTCAAGCTCAATGATATTACCAACAACTTTATCTGCATTTTTATCCTCAACCGACTTGATGTCGTTTTCAGGATCTTTTAGTAATGCTGATAAACCCCTGCCCAGTGCTTGTTTTTTAATTGCTTTTGTCATAAACCTACTCTTGTACTACTGTGTTTTTCTTAATGATCTCCTCTGCAAGGTTGATGTAATTTACTGCTCCCTTGCTTGTTGCGTCATAATTGATGATGCTCTCGCCAAAACTTGGCGCTTCGCTAAGCTTAACGTTACGTTGTATAACGGTGTCAAATACCATGTCGTGGAAATGTTTCTGAACCTCTTCCACTACCTGGTTAGACAGGCGTAGGCGTGAGTCATACATGGTAAGCAACAGGCCTTCTATGTCAAGCTGCGGATTGTGTATTTTTTGTACGCTTTTTATCGTATTCAATAGTTTTCCAAGTCCTTCAAGGGCAAAATATTCGCATTGGATAGGAATAACAACCGAATCTGCCGCTGTAAGGGCATTCAGGGTTAGTAGTCCCAGTGAAGGAGCACAGTCAATAAGGATATAATCATACTTGTCCTTCACGCTTTCCAGCGCCTGTTTAAGCATGTATTCCCTGTTTTCTTTATCTACAAGCTCGATTTCGATAGCTACCAGGTCTATGTGTGCAGGTATTACCCAAACATTGGGTGCTGAACATTCTATAGTAGCCTCCTCTGGCGTGTTGCTGTGTTCCAGTATCTGGTAAGTACCTATCTCTATGCTTTCTACATCAATGCCAAGGCCGGAGCTGGCATTTGCCTGAGGGTCAGCATCTATCAATAATACCTTTTTTTCCAGTACTCCAAGCGCTGCTGCAAGGTTTACAGAAGTCGTTGTTTTTCCTACGCCGCCTTTTTGGTTGGCTATGGCAATAATCTTACCCATTTATGTTTGTAAATTTTGAACCGTAAAAATACAATTATTTATGGTTTATGAAAATGGAATTTGTTAACATTAGACAAATAAAAAAGCCCCACGCCAAAGGGTGGGGCTTTTAAAGTATGGCTGACTGGTTTGTAGCTTATTGTACAATCAGTTTTTTAGATTCTGAATAGTTTCCTGATTCAATTTTCACGATGTACATACCTGCTGAAAGAGCTGAAAGATTAAGGTTTTGAGAACCTTGGTTTAGCTCACCAGAGAATACTTTAGCACCTGTAAGGGTATATATGTTTACTGTGCCGTTTGCTTCAAGATTGTGGCTGATAGTTACATTTCTGTCAGCTGTTGGGTTAGGGTAGATGCTGAAAGACGTTTTGTTAAGGTCTTCAATACCTGTAACAGTTTCAGACCATTTTACGTTGTCTAGAGCTGCTGCACTTGTAGCTGAATCTGATAGGAATTTGAATGCAACATATTTTTGAGTTGCTGACGCAGGGATAGCGATATTGCCATGTGTTTCAACTGTTCCTGTTAAAGTTATTGCAGTTCCTACAGCTTCAAAAGTTGTAAGGTCAGCAGGGTCTGTAAGTGTTCCTACCTGTACTGTTACGTTACCAGGAGGAACGCTGCCGTTAAATCCAAGTTTGTAAGCATCGAAAGAAAGTGTGTGGTTTCCGTCTATTGTAGATAATTCAGGTGTAACAAAGTAACCCGGTACATTTGCACCTCCCATGTGTGTGTAGTAAACAGCATACTGGTTGCTTGCATCTGTTGTTTGTGCAGTATATAACCATGGTCCTGCAGGTGCAGCTCCATAAGCATTCCAGCAGTTTTGTGGAAATGCATCTGCAGATGTAGTAGTCATTACGAAGTCAGTAAAGTCTTCGTTAAGTGTTTCCTGAGCAGCACAAACTGTAGGAGTTACGTCCCATACTACATTGTCAAGCATTGCAGCAGTGTGTTCAAGAGTTCCACTGAATCTGAAAGCAATATATTTAGCTGTTTCCGAAGCTGCGATCTGTCTTGTGTAAGACTGGTTTTCTCCAAGGGTAATTAAATCACCTACTGCTACGAATGTAGAGTAATCGTTAGCGATTGTAAGTGTACCAACCTGAATTGTAGCTGATGACCCCTCTGCTGTTCCGGCATCCATACCAGCATCGAAAGTAAGCTGATGGTTACCATCTATAGTTGAAAGTTCAGGTGTAACTACGTAGCCATCTACATTTGGACTTGTGAAAGAGTAGAAGTTAGCATATTTGTTGTCATTGTCTTCTTCCTGAGAGATAAAGAACATTGGAACACCTGCATTTTTTGACCAGCAGTTAAGAGTTAAATCATCATCTGTAAAATTGCTGAAATTTTCGTTAAGGGTTTCAAGTACAGTACATGTAGCAGGTACGCCTTTCCATTTAACGTTGTCAAGTTTAGCTACATTATGAGCTCCTGTTGCAATCACTTTGAAAGCGATGAATTTTGCAGTCTCAGATGTAGGAATGAGAATATTAGTATAAGGTGTAGAAGCTGCTCCAAGAGTTATCACTTCGCCAACATTTGCAAAAGTTGTATAATCTGCAGCATCAGTTAGTGTTCCTACCTGTATTGTTACAGTTCCAGGTGCTCCCGGAGGTGCAAATGCGTCAAATGATAATGCGTGGATACCATCGATTGTGCTAAGTTCCGGAGTTACAAGGTAAAAAGGTGTGTTTGGTGTGTCACCTGAATAGAATGATACATTTCTAAGAGTTCCTGCATCAGCATTGTTTACGTAGATGTTAGGATGTACGTGGCTTGCTGTCCAGCATTTCTGTGGAAAAGATTGTTGGTCAAACGTAGAGAAGCTTTGGTTAAGGGTTCCTACCGGTACGCTACAGTCCTGAGCCATAGCAGCCAGCGAGAAACAAAGTAATCCTGCTGAAAGTAGAATTTTCTTCATGGGTGTTTATTTAGATTTATTAAGAATAAAATTTCAGGGCAAATATATTAATTTATTTAGACTTAATATAAATAAATTAAAAAATAGATGTAAGAAAATGTCGGGTATAATAAAACGCTGTAATCACAATTAAGTATTACAGCGTTTTATTATGGGGAAAAATTATTTATTCTTTTTTGCCTTAATCATAGCCTCGAGCATATCCCACATTTCTTCAGGAATGGCTTCAAGAAGATTGAATTGCCCTGCACCTTTTAGCCATTCGCCACCGTCTATGGTAATTACTTCGCCATTTACATAAGCAGAGAAATCAGAAACAAGGTAAGCGGCAATATTGGCCAGTTCCTGATGATCTCCCACGCGTTTTAAAGGTACTTTTTTTGCCAGGTCGAATTTCTCCCTGAGGTCGCCCGGTAATAATCTGTCCCACGCGCCTTTAGTTGGGAAGGGGCCCGGTGCTATCGCATTAGTGCGTATTCCGTATTTAGCCCATTCTACAGCGAGGCTGCGTGTCATGGCGAGTACACCGGCCTTAGCCGTTGCGCTCGGGACAACATAGGCAGATCCTGTCCACGCATAGGTCGTTACTATATTTAGTATAGTCGATTTTTCCTGTTTGGTGTCAATCCAGTGTTTTCCAAAAGCCAGTGTACAGTTTTTAGAACCTTTAAGTACAATGTCAATTACTGTGTCAAAGGCATTAGCAGATAAACGTTCTGTTGGAGATATAAAGTTTCCGGCTGCATTATTCAATAGCACATCAACTTTTCCATATGCTGCCAGGACTACCTGAAGCATATTTTCTACTTCTTCATAATGGCGCACATCGCACTGTACAGGGAGGCATTTACCTCCTGTCTCTTCTTCAAGCTCTTTTGCTGTTGTTTGCAGTTTTTCAAGATCACGTGAAGTAATGGCTACCCTGGCTCCAAGTTCCATGAAATATTTTGTCATCGATTTGCCAAGGCCACTGCCTCCGCCTGTAACTACTATCACTTTATCCTGGAGGGCGTTATCCCTTAACATTTTATCAGTATATGCCATGATGATTTTTTTAAGTTTTGTAAATGTATTAAATATTATGCATGCATTGTATATTTTAAGGCATTAAAAAATTAGCGTTGCCATGTGTTATATGTGCATACATCAGGTCTTGCTTAATGATTGCTAAAGTTATTGTTTGATGGTATTGTTGCATAATAATTCCGGATTTTTAACGGTAGTTAAAGAAGACAGGGTTTCAATAAGAAAAGACTTTACACTATCAAACTCATTTTCTGTAAAAAGGGGAGCTCCAAGGCCAAATATAGTTTCTTCTTCAATTGTATTAATAAATAGTTGCGCTTTTACTTCTTTATTTTTGTCATCGGGTAGATAAAAATACCAAAAAACAGCTGTTTTGTCTGAATTAAGAAGTAGTACTTCGGGATAAACATCAAAAGAATGCTGGCGAAATTTACTGCGCAAATAATCTGTTTCTCCTGCAATATATGACAATAGTATTGTTTTGTCGTTATCTGCTTTGCCAGAGTATTGCTGTTTGCTTATAAGTGTATACTGCAAAGCCATATCATTTACATTAAGTATATCATGCTGGCTGCTCAGGTCTATGTCGCCTGTAAGCTTAATGGCATAGTTTTTTTTACTGTCGGGAATTATCCAATATGATGTTTTATCGCTGCATTTTATTAAGCTTTGTGCTGCCATATTGGTTGCTAAAAGAGCCTGAATGATTGAAATAAAATAGAAGAAAGATTTCATGATCATGAAGTTAAAAGCAATTTTAGCCTAAAACTATATAAATGTAACTAAAATTTGTAAATTGTGAAAGTGTTGATAACTAATATGTTGAGGGGTGATTAATGTTAATGTTAAAATTATTCATTTTTTAACTCTTTACCTTTCAAATAAGTGTTTTATCTTCAACCTTCCAAAACTACTAAATAGATCGAGCATGAAAATTTTAATAGCAGATGACCACAGCGTGGTGAGACAAGGTGTTTCATTAATGTTAAAAGATACTTTTGACCATGTAGAAGTTGAGCATGCGGATAGCTTTTATGAAACTCTCAACTTTGTTAAAGATGTTGAATTTGACCTTTTGTTGCTGGATATCAATTTGCCGGGAGGCGATAATGTCAGCATGATAGCCGATGTGCGTGGGCTGCAAAAGGATCTTAAAATACTTATGTTCTCGGCCTATGAAGAAGAGCAATATGCTTTGCGTTATCTTCAGGCGGGGGCACAGGGCTATATAAATAAGCTGAGTTCCGAAGATAAGATTATTGAAGCTGTAAATGAGGTTGTAAATGGAGGTGTCTACTTTTCAAAATCTATTGATGTTGTTGCTTCAAAAGATATTAATCCTTTAGATACACTATCAGCTAGGGAGCAGGAGATTGCAGGGATGTTGGTTAAAGGCGAAGGTAATCTTGAAATAGCTAATAAACTTGGAATAGGTATGTCTACAGTAAGTACTTATAAGAGCAGGATATTCGAAAAGCTGGGTGTTAACAATGTTCTGGCAATGGCCGAAAAATACTGGCATTATAAGAGCTAATTGTTTTGAGTAAATGATATTGTGATGGTAGTAGATTTATCTTCTATAGATGTTATTGTCAGTTTACCGGCAATAATAACAGAAAGCTCTGCAATCATGTGAAGTCCCATGCCATTTTGTTTTTTTGGCTCATGTTTGCCTTTAAAAAGATCACTGTAGTAATCTGCCATTTCGGGTTTCATTCCTTTACCGGTATCGGTAACGCTTATTGAAATACTGTTGTCGTTCTTTATCGACTTTATAGATATAGTCCCGCCAAAAGTGTTTTTAAGTGCGTTATCAAGAAGATTATGCAGTATTATAGATAAGAGGTGCCTGTTTACGGTTATGAATAAATGGGCATCTGTTTCATTTTTAAGGGTCGTTTTTGCGGCGGTAGCTATATTCTTAAAAAAGGCTATCTTTTCATGTGCCAGTGTATGTAGAGAATAGGGTTCTGATTCGCTGTTATTCAGGTCGGTTTCTTTCGCATACTCAAGAAAATTGTCTACAAAGTGATATAATTGCGATGACGAAGTATGTATTGCTTTGACATCGTTTTTTTCTATAACTCCTGATTTTTCAAGATTGTTATATAAATATTTACCTGTTATGGCTATAAACTTAAGCGGACTTTTAATGTCGTGTGTTATGGTCTTAATAAGGTTCTTGTGGTTTTTTACCTGCACACTCAGGTCTTCTTTAGTTTTTCTTAAGGTAACTACTGTAGACTGTAGCTGCTGAGTTCTTAATACTACCTGTTTTTCCAGTTGAATATTCTTATGCTTAATGTAGCGGATCCTTAGTTTAACAGATATATAGATAACCAGTACACCTAATGCTATAAGTAATGCAGTAAACCATCCTGTTTGCCAAAAAGCGGGAGTTACGCTAAAATAATAGTCTTTATAAATGTATTTGGAGCCAAAACCCGAAAGTTTTCTTATTTGTAATTTGTATTCTCCGGGAGGCAGGGTAGAGAAGGAAACATTGTTTTCTGTCAAAGGCGTCCAGTCCTGGCCTACAGGTCCTTCAAGTCGCGATTCAATGTTCTGGTTGTAAGGATTTCCAAAGAATGGGCTGCTAATGAAGAACTTAATTTTTCCAAAGTTTCGGTTAAATGCTAAATTTTGCGTATCGTGGTATACTATAGAGTCTGCTTCGGCGTGATCTAAGAAAATGTCGCCCGAAGGCTGTCTCTTCTGGGCGTTTTCAGGATTGAAATATACTACACCATCCATTGATGGAAAAAAGATTGTCTCATTATTTAAGTTGACTCCACAAGGGCTACAGCCGCCATTAAACTCATTATTAAGAAAGCCGGAACTCTTATTATAGGCATGGTAATACACCTGTTTAGATGTATTGTCGGCATAGTTGTAAAGGTCTTGTTTTTTAACCACAAACAACCCCTGGTTGGTGGTTATCCACATAAAACCCTGCTTGTCTTCCAGGATACAATGGGCTGTCAACAGATATCCATTCCTGTCTTTTGGCATGTGGGTTATCTTTCCATTCCTGTAGAGGTAAAAACCATTGTTGTACGTGCATATCCATGTTTCTCCGGTTTTAGGAGTATAGAAATTCCTCACCTGCGATTTTCCAACACTTTTAACTCTTTGTGTCTTTTTTGTGGTTAAATTAATCTCATAAAGTCCTTCCCATGTTCCGCACCAAAGTTTGTTTTTGTTGATCTCCAAGATGTCTGATGGAGGGAAGTCGAGGTTTAACAGTAGTTTTGGTGATGGGCTTTGTTCGTTGGGGTTTATAATGTAGAGCACCCCTTTGTTTGGTACTTTATTATATAAGCCTATGCCTATGTAAATACTGCCATCGCTGCTTTTTGTCAGCCGGTTAATTACATTTTCGAATTCCCATTGCTGATGTTCTTTAAAGTTACTTTTCTTACTGAACCGGTACAGGAAATTATTTTTTTTAGTCCAGACATCACCATTCTTATCAAGCAGTACGACATATTTATCGGTGTAACCGCCAATGTCTATGAGTTTAGTGGTTCCATCTGTGCCGAAAATTTCTCCGGTTGAAGCGAGAACGTTGCTGTTATCAAATTTGGTAAGGGCATAATATACATCGTCACTGCCTGTACTGTGATGCAGAATTGTACTGTTATGGCTAAAGTCGTTGGGTTTTACAACCAAAAGCCCTTTGTTGGTGCTTCCTAAAAATAGTATGTTGTTTATCTCATCATAATAGGCAGAGACTATATTGTTATGCTGAAAATTAAAATTACTGAAAACAAGCTGTGCTTTAATTTGTCCGTTTACTTCTTTTAAGAAAAACAGTTTGTCATCAGAATATAAAAATGTTTGTTGGGCAATATCATTTGAATATAGCTTAATCTTTTTGGTAAAGCCGGTTCCAAATTTTTTATAACTCTGATTTATCTCTGAGAATAAAGAATATTCATTTCGTTTATTTAATGTATACAGATTACCTGAGCTTACAAAAAACTGAATAGAATCATTGTTTGGAAATTTTTTTTGTATCGATAGTTTATAATTAGAATTATACAGGCTCATGCTGTCCATAGAGAAAGTGTACGTCTGATCCTTTACAGAGAAAGCAATTTTTTTGCTTTTTCTTGAAGAAATGTTTCTGTTTATGAGGTAGGCATCCTGACTTAATACTACAAAGAATTTTTTATGAGTTACTGTGTCCAGGCTTTTTACGGTTCTCTTGTTTATCAGTAATATTTCCGATCTTTCATTTAATATGATGATACTGTCTTTTTTGATGCTGCCGGCAAAGAGCAGCATTCTGTTTGAGCTAAGGCCTTTTATATTTTCAGAATTGTATGTCTTGAAGTTTTGTCCATCGTACCTAACGACTCCGTTTTCGGTAGATAGCCATATGTAACCATATTTATCAGGCGTAATAGATTTTACGCTGTTTTGAGGTAAATGCTTACTGTCAGCAGAAAACCATTCTGTATGATAGTTTTCCTGTCCAAAAGAAATATGGCTGATAACTAAAAATATCAGAAGCCTCAGATATGGTTTATTAAGAAAAATCATTGTTGATTAAGGAGGATAGTAGGTCAAATATACTAAAGTACTCTTTTATATATTCAGGATTGATGAAAAAAAATTAAACTCTTATGCTCAAAGAATAATATGTGATAGGGTATAGGTGAGATTTGATATTCATGTTTGAGTTTGTAAGGGTTTGCTTAAGAATTTTAAATTAATAGTGTGTCTACCGATAGTAATGATAAGTTAACCGATTTTTTTTTATTTTAAAGCTTGGTTCTCATACATTTGACCTGTGTATGTTAGTAACCGATAACGTTGTCTGTCTATAGTTTATCTATGTCCAATTTTCTAAGGATGAAGCATTTTCTAGTTGCATTTAACGTTTAATTAAGAATTTTGTCGCATCTTTGCATAATAATTTACAATTAAAATGAACAGTAAGCTGCCCCCAAAGTATACTATTCTATTTTTATTACTCTTTATTTCAATCTCGAATAAAGGAGAAACCGCGCTTACGGGCGCAGAGCTTTACCCTGCCCAAACGGCAACTGCGGGTGAGGCTTTTTGTATTTCTACCCCTCATTCTACAATTGTTTCTGATAACTGTTTTAAAACAGGTTCATCGGCTTTAGAGTCTTATCAATGGTATGCTGATATAGTTCGCTATATCTGATACGAAGGGATTTAATTACACAAGGGCAGTTTTTGTTATTTGGTTTTAAGTTATGTTGTTGTGCTTGTCACATCGATATGAAGTTTTGGTGCTTTGGCATTAACGAAATAAGAAAAATAATTAGCATACCCCCAATAATAATTAAATTTTAATGACGATGAAAAAACTATTACCTGCATTGTTAACACTTATGGGCGCCTATACGGCAAGCGCTCAGGTGGGTATAGGTACTAATAACCCTAATCCTTCTGCTCAGCTTCAGATAGTTTCGGCAGATAAGGGTGTTTTAATACCACAGGTTCAGTTAACCAGTACAACTGATACTACTACAATTACTACGGGTAATGTGCAGAGTTTATTAGTGTACAATATCACTACCAATGCTAACATCAAACCTGGCTACTACTATTGGAATGTCAATAAATGGTACAGATTATTGAATGATGAAGACAGGGACGATCCGGCTCCGCCTGCTGAATCAATTATCGTTGATAATGGGGATGGTACATATACTTATGTAAATAGTGATGGAACAGTTACTACAATAGATATTCCGGGTCGTCAAACTCTGACTTACCTGGTTTATGATCCTGCTACAAAAACATTAACCTATACAGCCGAAAATGGGTTAAATACAGTGATCGATCTTGATGCAGCAATTAAGGCTTCTGAAACTCTAACTACTTTAGTAAATAATAATAATGGTACTTACACCTATACTAACGAGGCTGGTACTGCAACAGTAATTACAAATACAACTAATGCCAGCCTGAGTATAGCAGCAGGTCATCTTGTTCTTACCGATAGCGAAGGTGCTACAGTATCTGTTGCTCTTTCGACTCTTGGAGCTACTAATGCTACACTTACAATAAATAATAACGGTACAACAACTAATAATCAGGATGATACATTAGTGCTTACTGATAATAACGGAGTTGAGGTGTCAGTTCCGTTATCGGCGATTAATATTGTAACTACTCTTGTAAATAATAACGACGGTACTTATACATATACAAATGAGGCAGGTACTGCAACCGTAATTACAAACACAACGAATGCTGATCTTAGTGTAGCTGCTGGAAACCTTGTTCTTACCGATAGCGAAGGTGCTACAGTATCTGTTGCTCTTTCTGCACTTGGAGCTACCAATGCTACACTTACAATAGACAACAACGCAACGCCGGGTAATAGCCTTGATGATACATTAGTGCTTACAGACAGTAACGGTGTTGAGGTGTCAGTTCCGTTATCGGCGATTAATATTGTAACTACTCTTATAAATAACAACGACGGTACTTATACATATACAAATGAGGCTGGTACTGCAACAATAATTACAAATACAACCAATGCTGACCTTAGTGTAGCTGCAGGAAATCTTGTTCTTACCGATAGCGAAGGTGCTACAGTATCAGTTGCTCTTTCTTCTCTTGGTGCTACTAATGCAACGCTTACGATAAATAATAATGGTACAACAGGCAATAGCCTTGATGACACATTAGTGCTTACAGACAGTAACGGAGTTGAGGTTTCAGTTCCGTTATCAGCAATCAATATCGTAACTACTCTTATAAATAACAACGACGGTACTTATACTTATACGAATGAGGCAGGTACTGCAACCGTAATCACAAACACAACGAATGCTAACCTTAGTGTAGCTGCAGGAAACCTTGTCCTTACCGATAGCGAAGGTGCTACAGTATCTGTTGCTCTTTCTGCACTTGGTGCTACAAATGCAACGCTTACGATAAATAATAATGGTACAACAGGCAATAGCCTTGATGATTCATTAGTGCTTACAGACAGTAACGGAGTTGAAGTTTCAGTTCCGTTATCAGCAATTAATATTGTAACTACCCTTATAAATAATAACGACGGTACTTATACTTACACGAATGAGGCTGGTACTGCAACGGTGATTACAAACACAACGAATGCTGACCTTAGTGTAGCTGCTGGAAACCTTGTCCTTACCGATAGCGAAGGTGCTACAGTATCTGTTGCTCTTTCTGCACTTGGCGCTACCAATGCTACACTTACAATAGACAACAATGCAACACCAGGCAACAGCCTTGATGATTCATTAGTGCTTACAGACAGTAATGGAGTTGAGGTTTCAGTTCCGTTATCGGCAATTAACATAGTGACTACTCTTGTAAATAACAACGACGGTACTTATACTTATACAAATGAGGCTGGAGTTACTACTGTTATAGATAAAAATGCGAGTGCTCTACCTTATAACAATACAACATCAGGTCTTACTGCGACAACTGTGCAAGAAGGTATTGATGAGCTGAATACAAAAATAACAAATCAGGTAAACAGCCTTGAGTTAAAAGATAACTTTAATGGTACAATTTCTCTTGTGGCTCCTGATGGTTCGGATTTAGGAACTATTAATAAAGCTGATCTTTCTTATAATGTTGCTACCGGTAAATACACCTTTACTAATGGAAACGGAGCAGATGTGCAGTTTGGTGGGGAAAACCTTGCCGCATCTGATGGTTCTATTGAAGTAACAGGAGGTGTAGCTGCTTTACTTGCCGCTGCCGGAATAAAAGTTGCTGATAGTGGAATTACTACGGCAAAACTTCAGGATGGTGCTGTAACGGCAGTTAAATTAGGAGCAGATGCATCCGATGTGAACAAGGTCGCTACAGTAAATGCTGACGGTACTGTAACTTACCAAACAGTAAAAGCTGAAAATGTAAGTATAGATAACACCGTATCAGGCCTTGCAGCAACAGACGTTCAGGGAGCAATCGATGAGATTGTAGCCAACACGAACACACAGTTGGGTAACTTTGAACTTGCAGAGAACAACGACGGCAGCTTCTCACTTATCGGAGCAGACGGTACAACAGTATTGTCAACGATTCAGAAAGGCAGCCTTACAGCTAATGTGGACGGCACCTATACTTTTGACAACAATAACGGTACACCTGTAACTTTTGACCCATCGAAAGTAAACCTTAGCGTAAGCAACGGAGTGTACACTTTCACTGATAATGCAGGTGTAAGCCTTGGTACTATCGATGTAAATGCAAGCGCACTACCATTCAGCAACACCGTATCAGGCCTTGCAGCAACAGACGTTCAGGGAGCAATCGATGAGATTGTAGCCAACACGAACACACAGTTGGGTAACTTTGAACTTGCAGAGAACAACGACGGCAGCTTCTCACTTATCGGAGC
>NZ_JBTKVX010000025.1:0-50213 GCF_054457175.1 Flavobacterium hauense | reverse complement strand
AAAGTGACTACACCTGCCTCTCACGAGATCATGCTGTTGTTTGACCTGAACTTCCCTAAAAAAGTATCTCGTTCACCCCGTTATTTCTAATTTAAGCCCGTTACAAAATGAAAAAGTTATACATTTCACTTAGCCTGCTTATGGCATTGACCGTAACGGCACAAAATAAAGACACTGAAACTGCAGACAAGCTATATGCAAAGTTTGACTACCTGGATGCAGCAAAAGCTTATGAAAAACTGGCCGCAAAAGGTAAAGACCCTTATGTGTACAAACAGATAGCCGACAGCTACTATAACCTTTTTAATGCCAAAGAAGCATCTAAATGGTATGCAAAGCTTATCGATTTGAAACAGCAGGATGCAGAAACCTACTATCGTTATGCACAAATGCTGAAGGTAGAAGGCAAATATGAGGAAGCCAACAAGCAGATGCAGAAGTTTGCATCGCTGGCACCTAATGACCAAAGGGCTGCATTGTTTAATCAGGACCCTGACTACCTGCCAAAGCTAAAGTCGCAGACTAAATTGTATGATGAAAAGAAACTGGATATCAATGACCCGAAATATGCCGATTTTGGCGGTTTTGTGACTGATGATAACACCTTTTACTTTGCCTCAACAAGAAATACAGCCCGCAGGACCTATGGCAGGAACGAAGAGCCTTATATGGACATGTACACCGCTACCTATAACGACAATGGCTCTTTTAGTACCCCGACACCGTTATCTGACCTGAACACCCAGTGGCATGACGGCCCTGCAAGCATTACGGGAGATGGCAATACCATGTATTTTGCCAGTGAAAGCTGGAAAGAAGGCAGCTTTGAAAAAGACACTCCCGGCCAGCGCACAGGCCTGATATACCTGTTTGTTGCCACGAAAGAGAATGGCAAATGGGGTAATGTAAAAGCGGTTCCTTTTAATGATAAAAAATATTCTACCGGTAATCCATCGATATCTAAAGATGGCAAAACGCTGTATTTTGCTTCAAACAGGCAGGGATCTACAGGTGGAAGTACCGATATCTGGAAAGTGGAAGTAAAAGGAAACAATACCTACGGCAAACCAGAAAATCTTGGCCCAAAAGTAAACACCGAAGGCAGGGAAAACTTCCCGTTCATCACTGATGACAACAAGCTCTTCTTTGCCTCGGAAGGCAGAAAAGGCTTCGGAGGTATGGACATCTTCATGATAGACCTTACTAAGCCGGGCAGCGAAGCCATTAACATAGGGCTTCCGGTAAACTCACCCCAGGACGATTTTGCTTTTACGTTTAACAATACTAAAAACATCGGTTTCTTTTCGAGCAACAAAGCCGGCAAAGACAACCTGTACCTGGCAACACCGATATGCGGCGTTGAAGCACTTGTAACCGTTAAGGACATCAAGACAGGAAAAGTACTGGGCGGTGCCACCGTTTCTATACTGGATGACAGGAACAACGTGATCCAGAACACTACAGCCGATGCTAACGGTAAAGCTACCTATAACGTAGACTGCGACAGGGCTTATGTTATACAGGCCTCTAAAGACGGTTACCTGCAAAACAGTTTTCCGGTTGCAAAATCAAGGGAGCGCGTGGTAAATATCGCAGCCGACCTGGTACCGGCAGAAACGCTTATTGTAGACGGCTATGTTCAGCTTAAGGAAATATACTTTGAGTATGATAAAAGCAACATAACACCCGAAGGCGCTGCGGAACTTGATAAGCTTGTAGCTGTAATGAAATCGATGCCAAACATGGTTATTGCAGCAAAAGCACATACCGACAGCCGTGGAAGTGCCGAGTACAACCTTGCGCTGTCTGACCGCAGGGCAAAGGCAACAGTACAGTATGTTATCTCTAAAGGTATTGATACAGCAAGGATTTCAGGACAGGGCTATGGCGAAAGCCAGCCAAAAGTGAATTGTGGCGAGAACTGTACTGAAGAGCAGCATGCACAAAACAGAAGGATTGAATTTCTTATTGTAAAGAAATAAATTGAGAATGCAACTATTATGTGAAAGCGGCCCCGGGAAAGGCCGCTTTTTTTATTTTCCGTTGTTAATAAATTTTAATTTCAGCATCAAAATTTTAAGATTTCATTATTTAACAATTTGGTTACGCTTTAGTAAATTTGTTTAGCTAAATACTATCCGATGCCTTTTGATCTGACAGAAATTGAACGCGTAAAAACCATTACCAAAGAAGACTTCTATAACAATTACGTTAAAAAGCAAAAGCCTGTTGTAATAGAGCAGCTTACACAAGACTGGCCTGCCTATGAAAAATGGAGGCTCAACTACATAAAAGACATAGCGGGAGAAAAAACGGTACCGCTGTATGATGACCGCCCGGTATCGCACAAGGATGGCTTTAATGAAGCCCATGCCAAAATGAAAATGGCCGACTATATCGATTTATTGCAGTCGAAACCTACCAATTACAGGATATTTTTATACAACCTCATGAAAGAAGTGCCGTCGCTAAAGGATGACTTTAGGTGGCCCGACATTGGCCTGAGGCTGGTAAAGCAACTACCCATGCTTTTCTTTGGTGGCGAAGGTTCAAAAGTGTTCATTCATTATGATATAGATTACTCCAACATACTGCACTTTCATTTTCACGGAGAGAAACGCTGCATCCTGTTTGCACCCGACCAGACTCCCTATCTGTACAAAGTGCCGCATGCGCTAATATCCCGTGAAGACATTGACTTTGACAACCCTGATTTTGACAAATGGCCGGCACTTAAATATGCCAAAGGACTGGTAGCCGACCTGAAGCACGGTGAAATGCTGTACATGCCCGAAGGCTACTGGCACTACATGAAATATGTAACACCGGGGTTCTCTATGAGCCTCAGGGCTTTTCCAAGAAAGATGATGAATTTAGGCAAAGCTGTATACAATATAGCCATCATGAGGTATTATGACAACCTTATGCGCAGGTACAAAGGCCAGGAGTGGATAGATTATAAGAACAGGCAGGCCGTGGTGAACACCCACAAAAATTTAAACTTACCGGTATAACAAAACAAGCCCATTATGTAATGGGCTTTTGTTTTAACTTTGCTTATAAATCAGGGAGTATGTATAAATCGTATACGGTAGAAGAAGCGCAAAAAAAGATGGAGCATTACTGCGCCTATCAGGAACGCTGCCATGACGAAGTGATACAAAAACTGAAGAGCCTTAATATGATCCCACAGGCCATAGATACTATTGTAGTACACCTGCTTGACCACAATTTTTTGAATGAAGAACGTTTTGCATGCAGTTTTGCCCGCGGAAAATTCAGGATCAAGCACTGGGGTAAGCGCAGGATAACCAATGAACTTAAGGCCCGGGGCATTTCAAAATATAATATAGACCGCGCCCTGAAGGAAATCCCTGAAGGCGAATACCTTGAAACTTTTCACCTGATAGCCGATAAACAGTGGGAAATAGTACACGAATCCAACCTACTGAAGAAAAAAAAGAAAGTAATGGATTTCCTGTTGCGAAAAGGTTATGAAAGTAATCTCGTACAGGAAAAAATATATGCTTTTAACTAGCATTTTTTAACCTTGAAATGCTAAAATTATCATAAAATTTCGTTAAATTGCAGTACGCCCCTGCTCCCATTTTGTTAGAAATAAAGCCCTTAAAATGCTATGGTTAAAAAACTACACCTTGCAATTCTGCTTATTACTGCATTATCATTTGGACAGGATAATGACTATGACTTTAAGAAAGCCGATGCTAATGCCCGAAAACTTGTAAGCTCCAATCCTGCGGCTGCGCTGGCCATTATTAAAAAAACACTCGCGCAGGATGACCTTCACGACTCCATTTACGGAAACACCTACAATCTTTATGGAATTTATTATGGGGTGACCGGCAAGCCCGATTCTACTATTTACTATACAAAGAAGGCTATTACTTATCTTAAGGATTATCCTAAAATCAGAGTAAAGAGTCTTATGAACCTTGCCATAGGCTACAGGAATAAAGGCGAATATACTACATCTATAAAACTGTTGAAACAAGCAGTAGCTATACAAAAGAAATTAAAGAACAATTTGGGCCTTGCCATTGCTTATGGTGAGATTGCTACAAATTACAACTACACAACAGACTACGAGAAGTCGATAGGTTACCTTACTAAAGCCATAAAGCTTTTAAAGGATACAAAACATAAAAAAGAGCTTATCGTAATAAAGCAAAAACTTGCCGGTACCTATGTTGCCAAAGAAAATTATTCTTTCGCTATAGACCTGTACAGGGAGTGTGCCGATTATTTAAAGCAAAGCGATTCTAAGCATAATTATTACCTTACCCTTATAAGCCTGGGCGATGCGCTCACCCATGCCAAAAAATATGGCGAAGCCCGTAAAGTCCTTAATGAAGCCGCCCTGGGCGTGCAAAGCTTTGGAGATAAGGAACACATAGGCATTACCGCTTTTAGAAGTGCGGAGCTGGAAGTAGCTTTAGGAAATAAGGCAAAGGCAACAGCCGAATTTGAAAAAGCGATTAAAAACCTTAAAGAATCTGGCTCGACACGCATTATTGCCATGGGAGGCAGTTACATTAACTTTTTAAACAAACAGAGCGAACATCAGAAAGCTTTGAAAGTGATAGCCCTGATTGAGGGTACCAAAAAGTTTAGGAATGCCGGCAACGAAGAGCAGCTCACCTACCAAAATGCAATTGCTGAAACATACAAGGCAACCAATAACGACAAAGAAGCCATTAAAGCATACCAAAATACCATTGTAATAATGGACTCTATTGCCAGTGCACAGAAAGCGGTCGCCATAGAGGAAATACAGGCAAAATTCCAGACCGACCTTCAACGTGAGAAGAATCTTGCCCTTGAAGCCAACAACCTGTCACTGCAAAAGCAAATGGAGACCGAAAAGATTCTAATGATTCTTTATATCTTTATCAGTGTTGCTCTGATTGTACTTATACTTTTGTTTTTGAGAGGATACTGGCTCAGGAACCGCCTGCAAAAAGAAGAACTGAAATCGATCGAGACCGAAAAGAATGTAATACGCCAGCAGCACATGCACGAACAGGAACTCACACATTCTCAAAAAGAGATTATTGAAGAAAAACAGCGTGAGTTAACTTCTACGGCACTAAGGATGGCGAATTACCAGGATAATATTACCGATATCATAGAAAAATGCAACAACAATGCAACACTTAGTGTTAATGATATCAAGAAAGAACTGCAGCTGCTGATGAAGCAAAAGGATTACTGGAAACAGTTTGAAACACGTTTTAATACATTGCATCCTGAATTTGGCAATATGCTTACAGGTAAGTTTCCTAACCTCACCAAAAGCGATATAGAATTCTGCTCACTGCTCAAGCTTAATCTTTCTAACAAAGAGATAGCCTCGCTGCTGCAAATATCACACGAAAGCGCTATTACCAAAAAATACAGGATCAAAAAGAAAATGGAGATCAAAGATGATAGCGAATTCGAAAAACTTCTAATGGAAATGTAATATGGCAAAAAAACAGATCCTCATCTTTTGTTTCCTATATCTGTGCTTTTTTGGAGCACAGGCACAGGACAATACTTTTAATTATAAATTTGTTGAGGCAAAGATCAAAAAGCACATTTTTTCTTCGCCCGACAGTACCAGATATTACATTAACTATGCACTGGCACAAAAAAACATCCCCGACAGTATAAGGGGGACGGTATATAATATTTATGGTATATATTACGGCAATGTCGGAAAGACCGATTCGTCTATTTATTATTATAAAAAAGCCATAGCCCAGCTTAAGAACTATCCCAAAATAAAGATAATGCCCCTTATGAATGTTTCGGTTGCTTACCGCACTAAGGGCGAATATGATGCCTCTTTCGAGAGCCTTGACGATGCACTTACCATCAGTAAAAAGCTAAACCTGAGAGTAGCCGAAGCATCGATATACAGCCACATGTCCTCTATATACCAGTTTAAGCTGGAGTATGACAAGGCTATTGAATGCCTCCGTAAGGGAATTGCAATAATTAAGACTGAAGATGACAAGAGCAGCCTGGTAAATATGAACCAAAAGCTGGCAAATACCTACATGAAAATGCGCAATTTTACTTTTGCCAAAGACATGTATACCGAATGCCTCGCCATATTTAAAGCTAATAATGACAAAGTAAATTATGCCCTTACTCTTATTAATTATGCCGAATGCGTGATACACCTTGAAGAAGTGAATAACGCAAAACGCGCATTGAATGAGGCCATAACAGAACTCAAGACCATAAAAAATGAGGAACATCTTGCTGTGGCCTATTCTAAGCTTGCCACTATCGCAGCCTACGAACAGCAGCATGCAGTTGCCTATAAAAACTACTCTACTGCCTTTACAATATTCCTGAAGGCAAATTCGCTCAATACGGTAATGATAGGTGCCGAGTTTATAGAATATCTTAACAAACAGGGGAAATATGATGAGGCATTGACGATTGTAGAGTCGATCAAAAAAGCCCCCATTTTTTCTAAAATAAACTCAGAAGACAGGCTACGGTTTGATGTTGCCGCCGCCGAAACGTATAAAAACACAAACAACCACAAAGAGGCGGTTGTAGGACTTGAGAGTGCTGTAAAGCTTAAGGACTCGATTGCGCGCACATCTAACAAAGGCGACGTTGTAGAATTACAGGCGCGCCTGCAAAAGGAACTTCAGCATGAAAAAAGCAATATCCTCAAGACAAAAAACGAAGTACTGCAAAAACAAAAAGAAGCTAAGACAAAACTAACATTCCTTTATATATTTGCCAGTATTTTTTTTATTATAATTGTACTATTGTTCTTACGCAGCTCATGGCTTAAAAACAGGCTGCAAAAAGAAGCATTGCGCAACATGAATGCCGAGAAAAATCTGATCAAGCAGCAGCATGAACATGAGCATGAGTTTGCCAATGCACAAAAGGAAGTTATTGAAGAAAAGGAAAGGGAGTTGACATCGACAGCTTTAAGGCTTGCCAGCTATCAGGATAATATTAATGACATTATAGAAAAATGTGAGAAAGGACAAATTACTGATGCTAATGAACTGAAAAGAGACCTGGTAACACTATTAAGGCAAAAAGATTACTGGAAACAGTTTGAAACAAGGTTTAACAACATTCATCCTGATTTTTCCCAAACCCTGACAACGCGTTATACAAAACTCACTAAGAATGATGTTGAGTTTTGCTCTTTGCTCAAGCTTAATCTCTCTAATAAAGAGATAGCAACCCTGTTACAGATATCGCACGAAAGTGCTATCACAAAAAAATACAGGATAAAAAAGAAAATGGAAATTAATGATGATACCGAATTCGAAAAACTGCTTATGGAAATTTAGTCACACAACAATCTGGCTCACATTTTTATTTGCTTATTTTTCGGTATCAGCACAGCAGAAAGGCTGTGGTTACCAAAACTTTTGGTTCAAGGCCGATTATAAAAACCTGAGGCACGCCGAAACAGAAAAGAACAGGTATGCCAAAATACTGGCTACCAAAGGGCTGCATGACACCATTTATGCGAAAGCCCAGGACATAACAGGCATTTACTATGATTTTACAGGCAACCCTGATAAAGCGATTAGCTGTTATAAAAAAGCCATTACACTACTTAATAAATATCCCGAAAAAAAGATTGCCGCAATGGTTAACATTGCCATAGAAAACAACATTTTGGGGAAATTTGACACTGCCCTAAAATGGAGTAAAGAGGCTTTAAAAATCAACAAAAAGAAAGGCAACGCCATTTATAATGCCCAGATATATCATACAATGGCAGCCTCCTATCTTTACAAGGGAGATATAGAAAAAGCCACAGCCTATGTATTGAAGGGAATTAAAATACTGGAAGAAAGAAACGACAACTGTTATATATGGCAGCTAAAAATTACCCTTGCCGGCACCTACCTGCAAAGCAACAACTACCGCTTTGCTGCCGACCTGCTGGAAGAATACCTAACAAAGAACAAGGCCGAAAAGGATACTAAGGTCTATTTTATTGCGACAGTAAACTACACTGAAAACCTAATAGAGCTAAACCAAACGGATAAAGCCTATACCCTGCTTTCAGAAATTATTCCAAACGTAAAAAAGGCTGGCGATAAAGAACTTGAAGCTGTAATCTATGCCAAAATTGCCAATATAGAAAACCTGAGAGGCAATACACAAAAATCACTTGCCCATTATGCGATAGCATATAATATGCTTTCTGAGAAAAAATCAAAGTATACAATGCTTATTTTCAGCAATTACATTGCCGTACTTAATGAAACAAAAAAATATAATGAGGCCATAAAGCTCATTAATGAATTTAGGAATACTCCTGCCTATCGTAAAAGCCACACCCATGAGCGTTATGAATACGAAAGGGCTATCGCTGGAATTTATACCGGAACAGGCAACTGGAAAGAAAGCTCTAAAGCCTTTGAAACGGCAATGCTGATGTGTGACACCCTCAGGATGCATGAAAACGGCCGTAACCTCAATGCCATGCAGGCAAAGTTCCAAACCGATTTTCAGCGCGAAAAGAACACCATGCTGGCCAATAACAACCAATCGCTTAAGAAAAAAGTTGAGGCCGAAAAGCAACTTTCATTCATGTACATCATTGGGAGCCTGGGAATAATTGCGCTTATATTGGTAATGCTACGTGGCTACTGGCTTAAAGCACGATTGCAGAAAGAAGCGTTTAAATCTGTAGAAAAAGAAAAAAATTATCTTGAACAACAGCATGCCCTGGAGCAGGAATTGAGCAACTCTCAAAAACAAATGATAGATGAGAAGCAACGCGACGCAACTTCGATGGCATTACAGATGGCAAATTATTATGACGCCCTGCATTCGGTAATTGAAAAACTGGATAGCGATAACCTGAAATTAGCTGATGTGAAAAAAGAGCTTATCCAGTTAACACAGCAAAAAAATTACTGGAAAGAATTTGATATTCGCTTTAAGAATGCCAACCCCGAATTTGAAAATAAGCTAACCGAAAAATATCCGATGCTTACCCGAAATGATATTCAGTTTTGCTCTCTGCTAAAACTAAATTTATCATATAAAGAGATTGCCTCATTACTACAGATCTCTTATGAAAGTACAGTCACAAAAAAATACCGCATTAAAAAGAAAATGGGTATTGCCGAAGACGAAGATTTTGAGAAATTGCTCATAAGCATCTAGATGGCAATTAAATAATTCTTACATTATGTATGTGTGCATACATTTGACGCCTTTTTAAGGCATCGTCTATGCATTTCGTCTACTTTTTTTCCCCATAATCTGCAACATATTGATTTAGAGGATGTAAAAAAACACTCAAAAACACAATGTCTATACTTTGTCTATTAAAAAAATGTTAATAATCCGAATTTTAGCCGTTACTTTGCTTCAGAAATCTACCGGAATTCTCCTTACAATAATGAACCCGGCAGCTTTTTATCCAAACTAGAAAAATACTAAACACTGATGAAATAACTATTGAACCAAAATAATTTTAATGCCATCTGCCCCCAATGGCATACTGTTTTCTAAATTGTTGTACTATAAAATGAGCCCCCCGTTTTATAGTATATTTGACCCAAAACAGAGATAATCTCTGATGAGAAAAGGTTATTTTTTGCCCCCAAAAGATCACCTATAGTTATATAGTTTTAAACAATTAAACACTAAAGAAGAGCTTAAAACATATTTATATTTTTGCACTGATTTAATAAAAAGTTATCCCCCCAATGACTACTTTATTCAACGAGCAAAATAGAATTGCAATCACGCTATTGTATTTACTCATGCTATTGCCCATGGCGGCACGTTCTCAAGGAACTGCAGCACTAGACCAACAGAATAATCCTGTTGTGTATTGTGATGCATCTACTACATGGAACGGAACTACCTGGAGCAACGGACAACCTGAAGCCGGTAAAGACGCAATTATTGCCGCAGATTATAACTTCAATGAAGGAACGTTTAAGGCATGCTCTCTAAACATTTTCGCCTCTGTACACGTAACTTTTGCACAAAATACCAATGTGGTAATTACGCATAATATACATGTTGCACAAGATGCAGAAGTTGTTTTTGAAAGCAGCAGTAATCTTGTACAAACAGAAGGACAGGCAAACACAGGTCTTGTGACCATTAAAAGGAATTCATCTGAAATAGTTAAAGATGACTACACCTTATGGTCTTCGCCTGTAAGCGGACAGCTATTGCTTGGCTTTTCGCCACAAACCCTGACCAATCGTTTTTACACATTCAACACGGTAGATAACATCTACAACACTATTACATCTCCTGCGACAACAGCATTTGAAACGGCAAAAGGCTACCTTATCCGTACCGGAGAGAACCATCCGCTTACCCCTACAACATGGGAAGGCCGCTTTAAAGGCACACCTACTACAGGTAATATCTCAACCTTGCTGTGTTACAACAATGCCAACCAGGCATATAACACGGTAGGCAACCCATACCCGTCTCCAATCAGCATCACGAAATTTATTGATGCTAATGAAGGAACTATAGAAGGCACGCTATGGCTGTGGAGAAAAACTACCGACCCCGGCACATCAAGCTATGCAACCGTTACCAAACTGGGCTACCAGTCAAATTCAGAGACTAGCAGCATACAAGATCCTTTTACCCTGCACGAAGAAGGGCTTCTTAATACAGCACAGGGATTTCTTGTAAAAGCAACGGTACAGCAAAATCTGGTCTTTAATAATGCGATGCGTCTGCCGGTAAGTTCTCAGTCCTTCTTTCGTCCTCCACCGCAAAAAGATAATGAAACAAGCCGTTTTTGGCTAAATGTAACCGGTACGAATGTTTTCTCTCAGGTGCTTTTGGGCTATACAGCTGAAGGAACCGCAGATTATGATAACGGACTGGATGGCGAGACGCTAATGGATGGTAAAACCACGCTATACAGCTTTGCAGGTAACAAAAAACTGTCCATACAGGCACGACCAGAATTTGAAGACAACGATAGTGTACCACTGGGCTTTAAAACCGATACAGCAGGCACCTATACTTTTTCGCTAAACCATAAAGATGGCCTCTTTACACAGGGCCAGCCAATTTATATCGTTGACACAGCTAATGGTAGCGTAACCGATATTACTGAAGAACCTTATACATTTACCATAGCGGCCGGTACATTTGAGAACCGCTTTAGAGTTGTATATAATGAAGATACTGCAGGTATTGAAAATCCTGTTGCAATAGAAAAAAGCATCGTTGCCTACAGCAATAATCATCAGGTAAAAGTTCAGTCTTCAGAAGAGATTAATTCTGTCGCCATATATGATATTACAGGCAGGTTACTGCTTAAACAGGATACTATTGCTTCGGCAGACTTTACAAGTGCGGTACTCAACGTTACTGTGCCTGTAATCGTTAAAATAACATTGAACAACGGGGCTGTAGTCTCTAAAAAAATAGTGGTGCAATAACCACAACAGCATTGCCGAAAGGCAAACCGGAAACAAACCGGTTTTAAGAGAATTATAATTGAGTAAGGTCTTTTATAATTATTTAGTAAATTTTTTAGTTGGATAACCCCGCCAGTGAAAGTTGGCGGGGTTTTATCTTTACAAGCTAAAAACCGCCACCAAAGCACTGAAATATAACGACGTAGATATATTCTCTCAAAAAAATTAACTTCCTAACGAAAATATTAGCTTTGAAACGCGTTTAAAACTGAAAATTATGCTTAAATTTGATAGGAATGATATTTAATATTTAATTATCTCACAATAGGCTTGAGATATTGACAAAAACAATTCATAACTACTTCAAATACTTATAAATCAATATATTTGCAAAAACTTTTGATAAACATTAATTTATAATATTTATAAATTAAATAAACATACACTTTTAACAGTAACGGTAATTATGGGCTTGTCTCATAATGTTTTAGTAATTTTTTAGTTGGATGCGGAATCCCGGGGTAGTAGCCGGGATTCTATTTTTTTATACCCTACTGTAAATTACCTGGAAACCAGTACACTTACCGCATTACCGCCAAAGCCTACGGCATTTACCAATATTTTCCTCAGCGGCCTGCGCTGTAGCTGTGGTGCAATAAAAGGGACATCAATAAATTTATCGTGCTGTAGCATCTGCACTGCAAATTCAAGGCTCAACAGCCCTGATGCACCAAACGTGTGGCCTATCTTCCATTTGTTGGTAGTAAGAAGCGGTATTGTATTGCCAAATACCTTTTGTATGGCAGCATATTCGGAGCTATCTCCCTTGATAGTACCCGGCGCATGCATTACTATAGCGTCAACTTCATCAATAGAAGTATCCTGAAGTGCCATCATCATCGATTTTTGCATACACTCCGCATCATTCGAAATCGACACACTGTGTTGCAGCGTTTCTGTAGCATAGCCGATACCTTCGACATAAGCAAGTGCATCCGGAAACACCCCTGCCATCAGGCAGGCAGAAACTGCCCCTTCGCCCAGCACCATAGTGTTTTGTTTCTTATCGGGATCAAAAGCCCTGCATGGATATTCTCCTCCTGCAGTGCTGTATATTTTCATGGCCTGCATTTGTGCAATTGTAAACGGCGTTAAAGGCGCTTCGCTGCCTCCTACAAGGAATTTATGAGCCATACCGGCACGAAGCCACGCCACGCCATTTAAAAGCGCGTGTAGCGCTGTAGAACACGTAATAGAATGAGATATCTCCGGCCCGGTACTTTTAAGATCCTGAGCTACCCAGGTTGAAATATTGCCCAATGTGGTAGCCGGCGATGCCTGTACCCCCGTTTTACCGGTCTCAAGAAATTCACCGTGGTGTTTCTCGAACAGGTCGGTGGCACCGCGGGAAGAGCCAATATTGATTCCGAATACATCATCCTCTGTCCAGCCTACCCTTGCTATTGCAGCTCTTGATGCCAGCATTGAATACAGTACCGAATTATCGAGCGAACCATACCTGGGGTCAAAATCCTTAAGCCGGGCAACCATTGCTTCCTGCGATGCTGTTAAAGCTGCAGCAGGAACGATTTTATTGCCTGATTTAAAGTCATGTATCAGGGTATTGGTATTGAGATAGTTTTCCCAAACCTCTTCAGGTGTTACCCCTAACGGAGAGAACGAGGCAATGGAAAGTATGGAAACAGGTGTTGACAACGTAGAGAAATTTTATGCAAAAATACTGCAAAACATATAATAAGCCACAATTGTAATGATTTTGCTATATTATTGTTTCTATCGCCTCTTCGATAACGCTATATACTTTATCCAGCTGTCCGTCACTGATGATGTAAGGCGGCAATATGTAAACAATATTACCCACCGGCCTCATGATAACTCCGCTACCGATGAAGAAGTCATACAGCCTGTTCCTGAAACTCCCGTAATAGGACTCGCCTTCACGTTCGATCTCAAGCGCAAATATTACCCCCAATACCCTTGTGGTTTTTACCCTTGGGTGGTTTTCCATTTTCGCTTTAAAAGCAAGATGCCTTTTATTAATACGTTGAATGCTTAACTGCATTTCTTCCTGCTGAAGCAGGTCAAGGCTTGCCAGTGCCGCCGCACAACCTGTTGGGTTGGCTGTAAAGGTATGCCCATGAAACAATGCCTTGTTAACATCGTCATCATAGAAAGCATCATATAATTGCTGTGTGAAAGTCGTTATCGCCATAGGTATGGTTCCGCCCGTCAATGCTTTCGATAAGCACATCATATCGGGCTGGGTAGTAAGATAGTCACAGGCAAAGGTCTTTCCTGTTTTACCAAAACCCGTCATCACTTCGTCGGCAATGGTAAAGATACCGTTGGCTTTACAGATATTTATTAGCGTATCTAACGCTTCAGGCTCATACATCACCATGCCTGCTGCTCCTTGAACCAGGGGCTCAAAGATAAACGCGGCAAATTCATTGGCTGCTGCCAAAGCCTTCAATGCTGTATATGACTTTTCTTCACTGCCCTTTTCCGGCACGGGAATGCGCACCACCTCGATTAACGACCCACGGAAGGCTTCGGTAAAGAAAGAGATTCCGCTTGCCGCCATGGCTGCGAATGTATCGCCGTGAAAAGCATTCTCAAAGGCAATGATCTTAACACGTTTCCCACCTTTGTTATAATAATATTGCAATGCGACCTTAATAGCGATCTCCACCGCGGTAGAACCGTTATCGGAAAAGAAAAGTTTCTTTTGGTTTGACGGAAGTATCTCCATCAGCCTTTCCGACAAAAGCACGGCAGGTTCATGCGTAAAGCCTCCAAAAAGCACGTGCTCTAAAGAGGTAAGCTGTTTATAAATGGCATCGGCAATGTATTTATTACTGTGCCCGTAGGGATTTACCCACCACGAAGCAATGGCATCTATGTATTCGTTGCCGTTCTCATCCCACAGCAAAGCACCTTCGCCTTTAGTGATACCAATAGGCAGGGCCGCTGTTTTATGTTGTGTATACGGATGCCAAAGGTATTGGCCGTCGCGTCGCTGTAAACTCATAAGCTCTGTAAATTTTCACGGAAAACATCGGCATAGTCCGCGATTACGTTTTGGTCAAAATAAGGTTCATTTTCAATACGCCCTATCATTTTCAGTTCTGTTTTTTTCAGGATGATATCTTCGGTAGAAGGCATTGCATCGCCGTTAAAGACGATTCCCGCAATAGCGATATTCTTTTGTTTTAATGCCTCAATGGTAAGCAGCGTATGGTTGATGCTGCCAAGGTAGTGGCGCGACACCACAACCACTTTATAATCGGGTCGAATAAGGTCGGCAATGGTATCGGTATCATTCAGCGGAACGAACAGTCCTCCTGCCCCTTCAATCACCAGGTGGTTTTTTGTTTTTGGCTCCATAATGTTATTGAGGTCAATCGTTACACCATCAATTTCTGCGGCCAGATGCGGGCTCGCAGGTGTATTGAGCAGATAACTGTTAGGGAAGAACTGTGTTTTGGTGTTAGATATATAGCGTTTTACCTTATGGGTGTCAGAGTTATTGGCATCTCCGGCCTGTACAGGTTTCCAGTAATCTGCTTCAAGGGCTTCGGTAATAATCGCCGATGCTATGGTCTTGCCAACATCGGTTCCTATACCTGTTATAAATAGTTTCATGTGTGTTGTATTCGGATATACAAACTTACTAAATGAAACCGCACCAAACGATGCGAATTATCACCGGTTTATTTTTTACCAAAACATCAACATAATTTTAATATAATATTATCAGTCAAGGGGTTAATAATGAGTAATTTTGATAAGAAAAGTTTGAACAATTAACACATTTCCCTCTAAATATGGAAACCTTACGCGTACCCAACTATATAAAGACCGTATACATAGCACTACTGATTATCATTATCGTATTCTTTATGATCATTGCCAAACAGCTGCTGGTTCCGCTGCTCATATCGGGATATATTGCCATGCTGCTTACGGCTTCCTGCAATGCGCTGGAGCGACGCAAGATTCCGAGATCCATCAGCGCGGCTATATGCCTGCTTATATTTCTTGCGGTTATAGGAGGTGTGGTTTTCTTTATTTACATGCAGGTACGTGGTTTTATGAACGACCTTGGCGGCGGTCTTACCGAAAGGATAAACCACTTTGTAATTACCGCCAACAAATGGAGCATGGACAACTTTGGCTTTGACCTGGGCATGCCAAATGGCTTTGAGATGAAAAAAGCGGTCGAGATCGTACAGCCTGAAAATACAAAGCCAACGCAGATGATCATCAAGACTTTGGGCACCCTGTCTGATATTATATTATTGCCGGTATTTATCTTTTTCCTGCTCATTTACCGTGATCACCTTGCCATATTCATTACCAAAGTATTCAGCAAACAGGATAACAGCTTTCTTTTAGAGAAGCTTACCTCCATCCGTAAGATCGTACATGCCTATATTATGGGTGCGGGTAAAGTAATGCTTATACTCGCCGTAGTAAATACCGGGGTATTGTTTGCCTTAGGCATCAAGCACGCAATATTTTTCGGGGTATTGGCAGGCATGCTCAATATTGTACCATATCTTGGCCCGTCGCTGGGCATAATACTGCCATTTACCTTTGCCCTGATGACCAAAGACAGTATGTTTTATCCAATAGCCATACTGGTGGCCTTTACCTTTATACAATTACTTGAAGGAGCATTCCTGACACCAAAGATTACCGGAAGTAATGTAAACCTCAATGCCCTTATTACTTTTATAGGCCTGCTTGTAGGTGGCACCATTTGGGGTGTAACGGGCATGATACTCATCATTCCGTCCATTGCCATACTTAAGAAACTGTTTGAACTGAGTCCCGATACGCAGCCCTACGCTTATCTCTTTGGCGAAGAAGACAGTAACTGGTTCAAAAAACGTGAACGCAGGACGCCAAAAGCCCAGGCCGAAAAAGCTAAGAACAAGGAAACCGACACCAAGGTTAAAAGAATTATGAAGAAAGGAGAGCAGTAAGCAGCTCAAGAACATCTGTTACCTGTTGCTCTGTGGTATAGCTGTGCAGGCTAAAACGTAATCTTTCCTGTCCCTGCGGTACCGTGGGCGAAAGTATGGGCTTTACGCCAAAGTTATTTTGCTGTAAAACTGACGATATATTCTTTACCTTTTCGTTTCCGGGAACTACTATGCAATGTATGGCCGAGTCACTATCGATAAAGCCTTTCAGGTTTAGTCTTTTTACTTCAGTCCTAAAAAAACTGACGATATTTTTTAGCGATTCCTGATTTTCGGGATGTGATCCTAAAAAAGAATATGCCGAAAGTATCGTTGCCAGCGAATGCGGTGGGAGACCCGTAGTATAGATAAAGCTACGCGCAAAATTAATGAGGTATTCCCGTAGCTGCGGCTCACCCAATATAGCGGCACCGTGGCAGCCCAATCCTTTGCCAAAGGTCATTACCCTGGCAAATATCTTATCTTCCAAGCCCTGTGCCTGCACGAGTCCCTCACCCTTATGCCCAAAAACCCCTAAAGCATGGGCTTCATCTACAACAAGTCGCGCCTTGTACTTTTCGGACATTTCAACCATCGCCTTTAGATCAGGACTATCGCCATCCATCGAGAAAACCGACTCGGTAACTATATACAATTCGCCCCTGTCTTCGTTTTCAGAAGCATTTTTAAGTAGCCGTTCAAGGTCGGTAAGGTTATTATGGGCAAATTTATAGGCTTTTGCCAACGACAATCGCATACCGTCGCGGATGGACGCATGAATATACTCATCATACAGAACTGTATCACCTTTTTGCGGAACCGAAGAAAACAATCCTACATTGGCATCATAACCGGAGTTAAAGATCAGTGCGCTTTGAGCATTGTGGAATTTGCCAATCATTGCTTCGGCATCACTGTACAACTGATGATTTCCAGATATAAGTCTCGATCCTGTAGCACCATTATCGGTTATCTGCCTGTTGAGTAGCAGTTCGTGAGCATCCTCAAATATCCTGCTGCTACCGGAAAATCCCAAATAATCATTAGACGAAAAATCTATCCTGTGGTCAGGTTCTGTAAGCTTTCGCAAAGCGTTATCGGCTTCACGTTGCTTCAGCTTATCGGATAATGATTGGGGAAAATGGTTCATGTTTCAAAAGTAAGAAGATTGAAAAGAGTGACAAAGTCGCTGAGTTACAAAGTCACAAAATCGCACATCTGCAATATCCTCATCGAGTCGCTATGAACTTCGCTACTTTATTGCTTTGAAACTTTGTCGATTTAAAAAAACATCGAAAAATAATTATTAATTATTGTTTTTCGATAATTTTTATATATTTGCAGTAACCTATCAACCATTTCAATCATGAATAAAACCAAAAATTTTGCGAAAGCATTATACATTTTCTCTTTGGTATGTTTTTACGGATGCCTTATGGCAATAGTAAGCATTTTTTGCTTTTCCCAACTAATGAGCAGCCATGACGTAACTACCGGCTACCCTTTAAAGGTGAATATAAGGTCTGAAGCAGCAGATACTCTTATCAGCTATAAAAAAGGAAATAAAGAGCGCATACACAGCAAAAACAAGCTAAATCTCTATCGCCAAAAAACCTATAATGTCATGAACGATGCTTCCTATCAAAAAGCTTTGGTAGTGCAGCGGCTTGCCCTCTATGATGATAAAGATCAGGATATATCAACCCAGTTCATGAAAACTACTTATCCTTTCAGTCATTCCAAAGGAGAAATATTAGTTGCCCCAAAAGATCCGGTTTTCGCGTTTATGTTAGCGGCGAGGTATTATCTGGTTTTTTTCCTGGCCGCTTTTATCTTTTGGCAGATGAGCCGTTTTTTCAAAGCATTAGGCAGGGATTTTTCTTTTCATGTCAACCTCAAGGTTAGGCTAAAGACCATTGCTTTCTCACTCATGACCTATCAGCTGATTATGCTTATCCTGAGCCTTATTAATATGCATTACCTGCCAAAGGCAGAAACCCTGACGTCAGTACCCACTATTAGCGGTGCAGAAACTGCAACACTGAGATACTCTACTTATCCTGAATATGACCTGCAAATCATCTTTTTTGCTTTGGGCTTATTATGCATTGCACAGTTATTAGGCTACGGATATAATTTACAGAAAGAAAACGACTTAACTATATAATATATGAAACGACTATCCATTTTAAAAAGCTTTATCGATATACTACGTGTACTCCTTATCGCAGCAATTGTTATAGGAATGCCTTTTTGCTTTATGCTTCTATTTGCTCCCCATATCATGTCAAGGGAATTCATGGATGTTAAAGCATCCGATATACCAAAAGCAGAAGTTATCCTTATAACTATAATGATTGGCAGCCTGTATTTTGGCATATATGCGCTGCGTCTTCTTAGCAATACACTGGTATATTTCAGGGATGGCTATTTTTTTGAAACCGAAGTAGGCATAAATTTCAATAAGATAGGAAAAGCAATTGTAGCCGGATACCTTATATCATCCTTACCCTGGATGGTGTACCAAATATTTGTTACTCCCGTAATCGAATTAGCCGACCCGTCAGACTGGTTGATTGATACACTCTCTACACTTGCATTAGGCTTGTTTTTTTTAGTACTTAGCGAAGTATTCCAGGCCGCAAAACGAATGAAAGAAGAAAACGATCTAACTGTATAATATCATGATTCAACTACGCTCCTTAAAACAACTTGTACAAATACTATTTGCAGCTTCCCTGTTTATAATGTTCTTTCTTGTGCCATTTATGCTCATTTCTATCGTCATGCCGGAGAGTATTCCTTTCAAGATTGATGGCGAAATGGCAAAAGACGTGTCTTTAGCCTCAAAACTTGTAGTATTCATTGCCATTGGTGGCATAGGATGCTTTATATATGCACTATACATTTTCAAGAAGAATCTTATCCTGTTCGAAAAGAAGAAAGTATTTGATATTGCCGTGATAACAAATTTCAGGAAGATGGGACGCATCATTTACATTGGTGGCATTTTATTCATCGCTGGTGCAATACTATTCAGGCTTACGCGCGGAATGCTGGCTATTGACCTTGGTTTTATACTACAGATGATCTTTATTTTCGCAATGGGGTTATTTTTTGATGTACTGGCTGGTGTATTCCAATGGGCTAAAAATCTTAAGGAAGAAAACGACTTAACTGTATAAGCCTATGCCTATCATCATAAACCTTGACGTAATGCTTGCCAAACGGAAGATGCGCTCTAACGAACTGGCAGAAAAAGTAGGCATTACCACCGTAAACCTCTCGATACTTAAAACCGGTAAGGCAAAAGCCATCCGGTTTTCGACGTTAGAAGCCATCTGCGAAGTGCTACAATGCCAGCCCGGCGATATTATGGAATATATACCGGAGGAAAGATTAAAAACAGATGGATAAATCCATCTGTTTTATCTTATTTTTTCTCTAACAACAGTAAACACATCATTTTTTCCTTGCTCTTACATAATGTCCTTTCAGATATATTATAAAGCTTATTGTTCTTTATTTTTAGTTCGAGATCGTCTCTTGAAACATCGGTAAAGTCAAGTATAAGGGTTTTGCCGTTAACCTTCCATCTTCCGGAATTCCCTTTACTATTTACACTATAAAGAAAAGTACTGTCTTTTTCAATTATAAGCTTTACGTCATTGTCACCCATTTCCAAGAATGGATAATATCCCCTCAAGTACATTAAACTTATAGCTTCCATGTTAGTTGCGGTTCTGCTCGCATAAGTTCCCACAATTGTTTTTTCCCCGAGCGAAAATGTCAGTAAGGAAATAATTATTATAACAAGAAAGCTTTTATAAAATTTCATTAGTACGCTCTGGTGTCATTAATTAGGTGGAGCAAATATATAAGAAAAAACACTACAAAAAAGCCCCACGCAATGCGTGGGGCTTTTACTTTATATTTCGTGGAGGAATTAACCTACCAGGATAATAATTCTGTTGTCTTTAAGCTCCAGTGTTCCCGATGTTATTGGCAAAAGGAATTTCTGGTCTTTTTCTGACTTCATAAACTTAACCGAAAACTCAGTGTTGGTTTTAAAATCAGGTACTGCGATCTTAATGTTGCCTTCAGTTAATATTGAAACAATATTAGCGTGGTTGTTCAACATCTGGAATTCGCCATCTACTCCTGGAACCGTTACCGATGTAACGCCTCCTTTAAACAAGTGGCCTTCCGGAGATACTATTTCTAATAATAACATAATAGTTATAAGTTATAAGTTAACGGTTAACAGTTGTCATGCTGACAGCCAACATTACTGTTAACTGTAAACTGTAAACTGTCGACTAATTACGCTTCAGCTAACATTTTCTGTCCTGCCTCGATAGCCTCTTCAATGGTACCTTTAAGGTTGAAAGCTGCCTCAGGAAGGTGATCAAGCTCACCGTCAATGATCATATTGAATCCTTTGATAGTGTCTTTAATATCTACAAGAACACCCGGGATACCTGTAAACTGCTCAGCAACGTGGAACGGCTGAGAAAGGAAACGCTGAACACGACGAGCGCGTGATACAGATAGTTTATCCTCTTCTGAAAGCTCTTCCATACCAAGGATCGCGATGATATCCTGAAGTTGTTTGTATTTCTGAAGTATTTCTTTTACTCTTTGTGTACAGTTGTAGTGCTCATCACCTAAGATCTGTGGTGTAAGGATCCTTGACGTTGAATCAAGAGGGTCAACCGCAGGGTAGATACCAAGCTCAGCAATTTTACGAGAAAGTACTGTTGTAGCATCTAAGTGAGCAAAGGTTGTAGCCGGTGCCGGGTCAGTTAAGTCATCCGCAGGTACGTATACCGCCTGAACTGAAGTAATTGAACCTTTTTTAGTTGAAGTAATACGCTCCTGCATCGCACCCATCTCAGTAGCAAGTGTAGGCTGGTAACCTACCGCTGATGGCATACGGCCAAGTAGTGCAGATACCTCAGAACCTGCTTGTGTAAAACGGAAGATGTTATCTACGAAGAAAAGAACGTCTTTCCCCTGAGACTCACCAGCTCCGTCACGGAAGTACTCAGCGATAGTAAGACCTGAAAGCGCAACACGTGCACGTGCTCCAGGTGGCTCATTCATCTGACCGAATACGAATGTAGCTTTAGACTGGCGCATACCAGGCTTGTCTACTTTAGAAAGGTCCCAACCACCATTTTCCATAGAGTGCATGAAGTCATCACCATACTTGATGATACCCGACTCAAGCATCTCACGAAGAAGGTCGTTTCCTTCACGTGTTCTTTCACCTACTCCTGCGAATACAGAAAGACCACCGTGACCTTTTGCAATATTGTTGATCAACTCCTGGATCAATACCGTTTTACCAACACCTGCACCACCAAATAATCCAATTTTACCACCTTTTGCATAAGGCTCGATAAGGTCGATTACTTTGATACCTGTGAATAAAACTTCTGATGAAGTTGAAAGATCTTCAAATTTTGGAGCCGAACGGTGAATTGGTAAACCATTAGCACCTTCTTTAGGCAAATCGCCAAGACCGTCAATAGCATCTCCAATAACATTAAACAAACGTCCGTAAACGTCAGCGCCGATTGGCATTTGGATAGGAGCACCTGTACCAATAACTTCCTGGCCTCTGCTCATACCGTCAGTTGAGTCCATTGAGATAGTACGAACAGTGTCTTCACCTACGTGAGACTGTACTTCAAGGATTAATTTTGTACCATCTTTCTTAGTGATCTCTAATGAATCATAGATCTTTGGAAGTTCAGCATTTTGTGTGTTAAACACCACGTCTACTACTGGCCCGATGATCTGTGCAACTTTTCCTATTACTTTAGACATTGCTTATGTATTTATTAAACAGCTATTTACGTTTTACGAAAAAACCTTATTTTTCCGAGTGCAAAGATAGTTTTTTATCCTTGAATTATGCAACACCAAAAATGCATTTTTTTCAATAAAAAAGCGGATTTTTAAAAATCCGCTTCCAAATGTATGTTAAGTACTTAGCTCTATTGCTGAATTCGTATACCCACTCCTTATACATCGGCAAATGTAAAATTGGCTGCACCTCTTAGCCTGAGCACTGCTTTATCAAAATTTGACGCTCCTTATGCTTTGGGATAAAAACAAGCCTGAAGCATTTTAAAAAGCTCGGGGTGTTTGGCTTCCAGTAAGTCGGGACGCTCAAAAAAATATTCCGATACCACCGCAAAAAATTCTGCCTGGTTGGTACCACCATATTTTCGTATGTCCGATTCATCATCATTGATCTCCTCCATGGTCTTGTGCATCAGGTCTACCCACGGAATAATATATTGATGCCCCAGCAAATGCTCCGGAATACCATCGGTAGCGCCGTCCATCTTATCGATAAGGTGAGCAAATTCATGAATACCCGTATTGTTCTTATCGGTTGTATTATCAAAGCCGGCATATAATGCCCTTCGGCTCAGTATCATTTTCCTTTCGAACCTGCCGCTGCCTACCAGCCCGCCTATATTGCGATCCTTATCGGTATTAGCAAACTGCATGTCTTTATCAAAATAATCAGGGTATAGCAAAACACCGGTAAGGTTATAATAATGCCATTCCTTAAATCCAAAGACCGGTATTACCGCACTGCTGGCTATCAGCAGCCTGTCAAGGTCGGTAATTTCCATATCAACACCGTCAATATAGGTTTCACCCAAAAAACCCAGAATGCGCCTCCTGAATTCAGGCTGTTTTTCTTTGGGCAGGTTACGATAAAAGCGCACATGCTCTTCGAGCAGGCTTTCCCACTCCGGCGGAAAAGATGTTGCCGTTTTAGGTTTTGAGCTTTTATAAAAATAGAAACCGGCAAATATGGCGATTACGAGAAAAATGGCGAAGATCATAACTTACCAAAGTTAATATTAGTGATACTAATATAAGCATCTTATCACAAACAAAAAACCCGCTAAGAAATTCTTAACGGGTTTTAAAATTTTATATCTCAATGATTACTCTACCGTAACCGACTTCGCCAAATTCCTTGGTTGGTCTACGTTACATTCCCTCATTACCGCAATGTGGTATGAAAGCAATTGTAATGGTATAGTAGTCAATAGCGGCGATAAGGCATCAACAGTATACGGAATCTCGATAACGTGGTCAGCCAACGCTTTTACCTGCGTATCGCCCTGTGTTACCACAGCAATAATTTTTCCGCTTCTTGATTTTATCTCCTGTATGTTACTCACGATCTTGTCGTAGTGCTCCTGCTGCGGCGCAATGATAACAACCGGCATCGACTCATCAATAAGTGCAATAGGCCCGTGTTTCATCTCAGCTGCAGGATAGCCCTCGGCATGGATGTATGATATTTCTTTTAGTTTTAATGCGCCTTCAAGTGCTACCGGGAAGTTATAACCCCTACCCAGGTAAAGTGCATTTGGCGCATCTTTATAAACTGCAGCTATGGCTTGTGCAACATCATTGGTTTGTAATGCTTCAGCTACCTTTTCAGGAATAAGCTCCAGTTCCTGCAGGTACCTGTGGAAATCTGAATTGCTCAGCGTTCCTTTAGCCTGAGCCAAACGAAGCGCGATAAGCGTAAGTACCGTGATCTGGGTAGTGAATGCTTTTGTAGAAGCCACCCCTATCTCCGGGCCGGCATGTGTGTAGGCACCGGCATGCGTTTCGCGCGAAATCGACGAACCTACAACGTTACATACACCAAATACAAATGCTCCGTGCTCTTTAGCAAGTTTAATTGCTGCTAGGGTATCGGCAGTTTCACCCGATTGTGAAATAGCGATAACAACATCCGTTGATTTTATGATCGGGTTCCTGTAACGGAACTCAGAAGCATATTCTACCTCTACTGGTATGCGTGCAAATTCTTCGAAGATATACTCGGCCACAAGACCGGCATGCCATGAAGTACCACAAGCAATAATCAGTATCCTTTCGGCATTAAGGAATTTCTGAAGGTTATCTTCAACACCTGCCATCCTGATAAGGCCTTCATTAGCATGAAGCCTACCACGGTAAGTATCTTTAATAACACTTGGCTGCTCATAAATCTCCTTAAGCATAAAGTGGTCGTAACCGCCTTTTTCTATCTGCTCAAGGTTCATCTGAAGCTCCTGGATATATGGATCTACTAAAGAGTCATCCTTAATTTTTCTTATTTTCAGTGCTTTATCAAGCCTGATGATAGCCATCTCCTCATCTTCAAGGTAAATAGCGTTAGATGTATATTCTATAAACGGTGAAGCATCAGATGCCACAAAGAACTCGTCTTTTCCAACACCTATAGCAAGCGGGCTTCCTAAACGGGCAGCAATAATTTCTGTTGGCCTTTCTTTATCAAACACCGCAATGGCATAAGCTCCTACCACCTGGTTAAGCGCCACCTGAACGGCCTTACCCAGCTTAAGGTTATCCTGTTTCTTAACCTCTTCTATAAGGTTCACAAGAACCTCAGTATCGGTATCAGAATGGAAAACATACCCTCTGTTGATCAGTTCTTTTTTAAGCGGCTCATAGTTTTCTATGATACCATTGTGTACTATAACAAGGTTGCCCGAGTTAGATACATGGGGGTGAGAATTCACATCGTTAGGAACACCATGTGTTGCCCAACGTGTATGCCCTATCCCTATAGAACCATTTAATGTTATTTCTTTTTCTGCCCTTGCTTCAAGGTCAGACACTTTTCCTTTTGTTTTTGAAAGCTTAAGATCAGTACCGTCGTAAAGAACAACACCTGCACTGTCATATCCCCTGTACTCAAGCCTTTTAAGGCCTTTGATAATAACAGGATAAGCTTCTCTATGTCCTATGTAACCTACAATTCCACACATACTACTTATTCTTTAGGTTTGCTGTAATAAATTTCAAGCTTAATTTTCTTCCCGTCAGGAACATTAGCCCCGGTGCCATATAGTACAGTGCCTAAAAGGCTTTGTACCGAAGCATACGGAACGTCTTTAACTTGTGTATCCCCTTCCGTGAAAGGTGTTTTAAGCTTATAATTGGTTGTAATATTTATATTATCAGTAATCACAAGGCCAAGCTTCACATTAAGTGAATCTCCGGGCTTGTTGTTTCCTTTTATAATATTCTTAATATGGTTTGTAACCGTTATTTTATACTGATTGTTGATGGTATCCCTGATACCGCCATAAATCTTCTTATCTCCCTTAGGGTTTCCTAAACTCGTAGTTCCATCCATAGAATAATCGGCAATAGGCTTCTTGTTTGTCAGATCATATAAATAGATCCTTGCCGGCTCAGGGGCATTAGCCATAGCTCCTTTGTCAATATGAAAAATAAGGTTAGCTTCGTTTATCAGTATCTTTTCGCCAATAGCATCCGGCATAAGCGCATTAAGCTGATCCTGGTTAAGCTCTATAACCGACATAGATCCTGCACCGCCTTTTACAAAAAGCTGATCGTCTCCATTTACAGCATCCGATGTTGTTACTGCCGTATTAAATGTCGAGTTGTAAGAATTGTCAAAAAAGTTTATCGTATTACCCTTTAGGTTAAAAGTAACCGTTTTACTTATACGCGGCTTGTCAAGATTAGGCCCCGCTACACCATCAGTCCTCGATTCATAATCATGTATCTTGCAGGTAATGGTTCCTGACGTAAAGTCAGGCGTATTCATCACAGCTCCACCGGTTTGCTGTACTTTAAAATACAATCCTCTGAAATAATCTTTGAAAATAGTATTATTTAAAAGATTTCCTTTGTTTGCCTCACTAAAGAATATCTCTTTCATCCTGTTAGCATCAAGGTAAAATAACATACCCGGCTTTTTGGTTTCAACAAGCTTATCTGAATTATCAGACTGTTTAGCATGGATCTCCAGCTCTTTTCTGCTGAAACTAAAAGAAGGAGCATCATACAACTGCTCTACGACCATGTTATCTACCATCTGTTTATCGTCAGAAAAATAACGCTGTATATTATCTGTTGCTCCGGGATCAGAATCTCTCAGATAATATCCGTTACGGTACAATTTAAGGTCAAATGTAGCCGTTTCATCTCCAATAAAGTAGTCCTTATCCCATTTATATAGGGTCTCTCCGTCATCTGCTACCGACTCTATATTAACACGATATGGCACATAAAGATAAACAGAATCTACAACCGGATCATATATAGTAGGGTTTTCTGACGCCATTGCTATTTGCGTAACAAAGTGCGAAACAGTTTTACCAAATACAGGGTTATCATATATACCTAGCTGGTTTTGGAGCATGTTATTAGACTGCACAGCACCCATAGGCCTGTCATAAGCGACTACATCAACAGTATCTTTTGTCATGTTGCTATGTGTATCGCCTCCTATAACATCAGCTCCTATAAAATTAAAGTCGTCGTCGCACGATACTAAAAGCACAGCACTCAACGCAAATAAAGCAAAGATTGTTCTCTTTAGAAATGAACTATTCGTCATTATATATTTTTTTGATTTACTATAAAACCTGATTTCTATAGAAATTAGTATATGCCTCTGCAAATTTATCTTTCCCAACAAAAGGAAGGAACGGTTTTCCTGAGGCTTCTACAAACTTAACTAATTCATCAGACAGGTTTTCAGAAGCGATGATAAGAGCATCAGAATGTGCTATCGAAGCCTTCATTACATTATTGTAATCAGGCGTTTCAAGCATTTTCACATCGCTTTCAGGCACATTGTCAAACAATACTTTTTTAAGCATGTCTTTATCCAGTGTCCCGTCAAAAGACTGGTTGTATACAGATGTAACAATTTTAGTATCGGCAAAAAGCGCTTCGTGCTTGTAGTAGTGTTTCATATACACGGGAAGCATTCCTGCCAGCCATCCGTGAACGTGTATGATGTCCGGCACCCAGTTTAGCTTTTTTACAGTCTCCACAACGCCTTTAGCAAAAAAGATAGCTCTTTCGTCGTTGTCAGGATACAATACCCCATCTTCATCACTAAAAGTAGCTTTCCTTTTAAAGTATTCGTCGTTGTCAATAAAATAAACCTGTATTCTTTCTTTAGGAATAGAGGCCACCTTTATAATAAGTGGCATATCCATATCGTTTACTACCAAGTTCATCCCTGATAATCGGATTACCTCATGCAACTGATGCCTTCTTTCGTTAATATTACCATACCTTGGCATAAATATCCTAATCTGCCCGCCCTGGTCATTAATCATTTTTGGCACATCATACGACATTAGAGAAACTTCATTCTCTGCCAAATAAGGCACTACTTCAGATGATACATACAATATCCTCTTATCCTCCATTGTAAAACTTATATTTATTAAGTGTAAAAACACGCAAAATTAAACAATTTTGCGCATTTTATAACTATTATATTAATTTTGCTTCGAATATAATAGAAACCCAATGCTCATTTTCAACAAAAAGGCCGATTTAGCCTCATTTCTATCAGCTTACAAAAACAACAAATCCTCAATTGGCTTTGTCCCCACAATGGGGGCATTACACAAAGGACACCTCTCATTATTAGAGATGTCGGCAAAGGATAACGATATTACGGTAATCAGCATTTTTGTAAATCCTACCCAGTTCAACAACCCCGAGGACCTCGAAAAATACCCAAGGACACTTGAAGCCGATGAAGCGAAAATAAAAACAGTGAGCGACAAGATCGTAATTTTTGCTCCTTCTGTTGATGAGATGTATGACGGAAACACCATTTCGGGCCACTTTTCTTTTGACGGCCTTGAATTCCAGATGGAAGGCAGCCACCGCCCCGGCCATTTTGACGGCGTAGGCACTATCGTAAAAAAACTTTTTGAGATCGTTACCCCTACTAATGCCTACTTTGGCGAAAAAGACTTCCAGCAATTGCAGATCGTCAAAAAAATGGCAGAGAAAGAAGGCATGCCCATAACTATCGTAGGCTGCCCTATCAGCCGCGAGACAAATGGCCTTGCCATGAGCTCAAGAAACGAAAGGCTTACACACGAAGAAAAAGACAAAGCCGCATTTATATACAAAACACTTCAGGAAGCGAGGCAAATTTTTGCAAATGAGGATATAGCAAGTGTTAAAAAACATGTTTATGATGCCTTTTCCACACGTCCTGAATTTAAAATGGACTATTTTGAGATAGCCGCCGAAGACGACTTAGTGCCTGCAAACACTAAGGAAGACAAAGCTTACAGAGGCTTTATTGCAGTTTTTTTAAGCAATGTTAGGTTAATAGACAATATTTCATTAAATTGATTACCTTTGCGCCATGCAAATTCAAGTTGTAAAGTCCAAGATTCACCGCGTTATGGTGACTGGAGCTGATTTAAATTACATAGGCAGCATTACCATAGACGAAGCGTTAATGGAAGCAGCCAATATTATTGAAGGTGAGAAAGTTTCTATCGTTAACATCAACAATGGTGAACGCCTTGAAACTTATGCGATTAAAGGTAACAGGAACAGCGGCGATATCACGCTAAACGGACCTGCGGCAAGAAAGGTACAGCGTGGCGACATAATTATCATAATATCTTACGGGATACTTGATTTCGAAGAAGCCAAAAGCTTTAAGCCTTCACTGGTATTCCCTAACGAGAAAGACAATACCCTTACATAGTTTTGAATAAAAAATTAAGCAAAATTTTAAGCATAATACTCCCACTGGCCGTGGGAGTATTTTTAATTATATATACCTACAATCAGTTTACACCCGCTCAATTGGAGGAGATAAAAGGCTATTTTAAAAATGCCGACTATGCCTACATCTACCTATCAATGCTTGTAGGCCTATCAGGCCACATTGCCCGCGCTTATCGCTGGAAGTATACCCTTAACCACATAGGCTACACGAGCCCTTTCATGGTAAAGTTCAGTGCTGTATGCATTACCTACTTAATGAACATGACCGTACCCCGAAGCGGCGAAGTGAGCCGCGCCCTGGTATTAAAGCGCTACAGCAATGTACCTTTCGACAAAGGCCTTGGCACCATCATCAGTGAGCGCGTGGTCGACTTATTCCTGCTCCTCTTTTGTGTGGCCGGAACAGTAGTACTGCAATTTGGCACCCTTAAAGATTACCTGAACAAAAACATACCATACCAAAACCTGGTGATATATGCCATTACCTGTGCTGTACTAATGGGTGGAGCCGTGCTTTTTTACATGTACGGCAAGAACAAATGGCTATTGAAGCTTAAAGAAAAGATCTCAGGACTTGTAGAAGGTGCAATGAGCGTTTTCACCATGCCTAACAAATGGCCTTTCCTTTTACTGTCGTTATATATATGGTTCAGCTATGTACTGATGTTCTATATTACCATATTTGCCATACCCGAAACGGCCGGACTTAGCTTTGGCGTGGTATGTGTTGGCTTTGTCATTGGCAGCCTTGCCGTAACCTTCAGCAATGGGGGCTTTGGCGTATATCCTGCTGCACTTGCAGGAGTATTAGGGCTTTATGCAGTACCTAAAGCTGCAGGAACCGCCTTTGGATGGTTAACATGGGCTTCACAAACCGGACTGATTGTTTGCCTTGGAGCACTGTCATTTTTAGTGTTGCCTTTACTTTACAAACGCAAATAATTGTTACCTTGCTTCACGTTTTCTACTAAAAAACACGTAAAGCAATGAAAAACAAAACCTTACTCTTTTTCTTACTTTTTACAACTGCCTTATTCGCCCAGAAAAAGGTTAATGAAGACATCCAGTCTCAAAAACTAAATGCAACCAGGCAGATAACTGTTGTGACTCCGGCATCGTATGACCTCCCGGCCAACAAAAATAAAAAATATCCGCTGCTGGTACTGCTCGATGGTGATTACCTTGTAGACCCTTTTTCAGGAATGATGTCGTATACCGAATACTGGAACGACTTACCCGAAGTAATTATAGTAGGCATAAACCAAAACAAGAACAACGAGCGCAAGATGGATTGCCACGTTGAGAAAGAAACTGGGCTTCCAGATGAATTCAGCGAGAAATTCTTTGATTTTATCGTTACCGAAATGATGCCTTATGTAGAGAAAAAATACCGCATCTCACCCTTCAAAATCATTGCCGGGCACGACCTTACAGCCGGCTACATAAACTTCTTCCTGTATAAGGAAAATCCGTTATTCAATGCTTACATCGCACTAAGCCCAGAACTGCCTAAAGAAATGGAAGTTGACCTGGCAGGCAGACTTGCGGATATCAAGACTCCTGTATATTACTATCTGGCTACTGCAGATGGCGATGTAATGAAAATGCAGAAAAAGATAAGAACGCTTGATGAAAACATTAAAAAAGCACCAAATCCTGCGCTGAAATATTATTTTGACGACATCAAGAATGCGTCGCATTATTCACTGGTGCCTTTTGCAATACCCGAGGCCATGTACCACATATTCTCGATATACCAGCCGATAACATCTATCGAATACCAGGAAAAGGTGGTTACGTTAAAATCAGGCTATGTAGATTACCTGGTCAAAAAGTATGATGTGATCCAGAAAGACCTTGGCGTAAAGATCGCTGTTCGCCTTAACGACTTCAGGGCTATTGAGGCAGCCATCCTTAAAAACGGTGCTTACGAAGAATTGAAGGCACTTTCTGATGTAGCTTCTAAAAATTACCCAAAAACCACTTTCTCTGAGTACTATACAGGCCTTTATTATGAGAAAATGGGCGAAAACAAAAAAGCCATAAATGCTTACATGAAAGGCTATGGATATAGTGAAGTAGGTGAATACTCTAAAGATATGATGCTTGAAAAAGCAGATAACCTGAAATAATACAGGCTCATAAATATAATAGCCACGAATTACACCAATTATCACGAATCAACAATTTGTGGAATTAGTGTAATTCGTGGCTAAATTTTTAACTTTAAAAGTGTATACTTTTGACTATTTTTGAAAACCAAATAAATTAGAACATCATTCATGGCCAAACTAAAGACTTCCTTCTTTTGCCAGAACTGCGGGACACAATATGCGAAATGGCAGGGACAGTGTAACTCCTGCAAGCAGTGGAACACCATTGTAGAAGAGGTTATCCAGAAAGAGGAGAAACAGGCCTGGAAACCCAGCTCTGGGGAAGTAAAAAAGGCACCCAAACCACTACGTATAAACGAGATTGATTCGGCCGCAGAAATTCGCCTTGATACCGGCGATGCAGAGCTTAACCGTGTTTTAGGAGGCGGGCTCGTGCCGGGGTCGTTAACGCTTTTAGGAGGCGAACCGGGTATAGGAAAAAGTACACTACTGCTACAGATATCGTTAAAGCTGCCCTATCGTACTTTGTATGTATCGGGAGAAGAAAGCCAGAAGCAGATAAAGATGCGTGCCGAAAGGATTACGCCATCTGCCGACAATTGCTACATACTTACAGAAACCAAAACTCAGAACATTTTCAGGCAGATCGAGGCAATTGAGCCCGAGGTCGTGATCATTGACTCCATACAAACCCTGCATACCGATTTTATCGAATCGTCGGCAGGAAGCATATCACAGATACGCGAAACCACGGCAGAACTTATAAAGTTTGCCAAAGAAACCAATGTACCTGTACTACTCATTGGCCACATTACCAAAGACGGCAGCATCGCCGGACCTAAGATACTGGAACACATGGTAGATACCGTTCTTCAGTTTGAAGGCGACAGAAATCACGTGTACCGTATACTACGATCGCTAAAAAACCGTTTTGGGTCTACCGCCGAGCTGGGCATTTATGAAATGCTGGGCACGGGATTAAGGGAGGTAACCAATCCGTCGGAAATACTGATATCGCATAAAGAGGAAGAGCTAAGCGGCACGGCAATTGCAACCACGATGGAAGGCATGCGCCCGCTTATGGTTGAGATACAGTCACTTGTAAGCTCGGCAGTATACGGAACACCGCAACGCTCTACCACAGGATATAATGCCAAAAGGCTCAACATGATACTGGCCGTACTCGAAAAAAGGGCTGGTTTCAGGCTGGGTGCCAAAGACGTTTTTCTGAATATAACGGGCGGTATAAATGTAGACGACCCTGCCATAGACCTTGCAGTGGTGGCAGCGATACTGTCTTCCAACGAAGACATTCCGGTAAACAAAGACTTTTGTTTTGCGGGAGAAATTGGCCTTTCGGGCGAAATTCGTCCCGTAAACAGGGTAGAACAGCGCATACTGGAAGCAGAAAAGTTAGGTTTTTCTACTATTTTTGTTTCTAAATACAATAAGATCTCATTAAAAAATACACAGATCGAAGTTAAGCTGGTAGCGAAAATTGAAGATGTAGCAGGTTACTTATTCGGTTAAACATACAGAATGCAAAAAAAGAGAATAAAAAAGATAGCACTTATAGTGCTCAGTATATTTGTTGTAATCATTATCCTTGCGGGTATCGGTTTCTTTGCCTTCAGGAACACCATCCTTGAAAAGGCCATAACTAAGATATCGGGCAAAATGAATACCGAGTACAACAGCAACTTTACCGTAAAGGAAGCTTCTTTTCACGGGTTTTCGGATATTGAGATGAAAGGCATAACCCTTGCTCCAAAAAATGCCGACACCCTGCTGAATGTAAAAGAGCTGAAGACAAGCATCAATCTGGGACACCTGCTTATGGGCGACCTGCAGCTGGGAAGCCTTGAGATGAAAGACGGCTTTATACAGCTTGTAAAAAACGCCAATGGCAAGAACTTTGACGCTTTCCTGAAGAAAAAAGACAAAGATGAGGAAGACGACGATAGTGACGACCCGGACTATGCATCGCGCGCCTACCGTTTGCTGAACAAAGCCCTGAATCTTGTTCCTACGGATATGGTACTGACCAACCTGAACCTTCGCCTTGACGACATGGGCAGGAAGGTAACACTTCACCTTAAAGAACTTAAACTGGTCGACAAAAAACTGGAATCATCTATTGGGGTAACAGCAAAGGATATTTCCCAGAACTGGAAGGTAAAAGGCCTTGCTGACCCAAGAAATAAGCAGGCCGACCTTGACTTTTTTAATACCGATACTACACGCATCGCGATACCTTATCTTAACGAACGTTACGGGATCAAGTCGGGCTTTGATGCCATTCACCTTAATGTAGACAACATAGACATGAGTGGCGGCAAATTGCATGTAGACGGTTATGCATCTATTCGCAACTTTATGGTTAACCACAGGCGTATCTCTTCTAAAGACGTGGTTATAGACAATGCGCGTTTTGATTACCGATTCCTTCTTGGATCCGACTTTATTGCGCTTGACAGTACCTCTACCATGCAGCTGAACAAGATAAAAGTACACCCGTTCCTTAAATACAGTGTAGAAGAAGACACTATATATGAGATGAAGGCCCGCATACCTCAAATGGCCGCTCAGGATTTTATCGTCTCGCTCCCAAAAGGACTTTTCAATAACTTTGAAGGCATGGAAGCCGAAGGTAACTTTAGCTATAACCTTGACTTTTTATACAACAAGAACAAACCCAACAAACTCGTATTTGACAGCAGCCTGAAAAAAGATGGCCTGAAAATCATAAAATATGGTGCGGCCGATCTTGCTAAGCTGAATACCGCATTTACATACAGGGCCATTGATAACGGAAGGGTACAACGTGCCATATCGCTAACGGTAGACAATCCGTACTATACCCCAATGGATCACATATCGCCCTATCTGAGAAAAGCAGTACTTACCAGCGAAGATCCGTCATTCTTTAACCATAGGGGTTTTATCAACGAGGCCTTCAAGCAGTCGATCATCAAGAACATAAAGACCAAAAAGTTTTCCCGAGGCGCAAGTACAATAAGTATGCAGCTGGTTAAGAACGTATTCCTGACCCGCGAGAAAACACTTTCGCGAAAGCTGGAAGAGATACTGCTTGTATACATACTCGAAAACAACCGCATTGCCAGCAAAGAACGTATGCTTGAAGTGTACTTCAATATTATCGAATGGGGTCCTGACGTGTACGGGATTGGCGAAGCAGCCTCCTATTATTTCCAGAAAAGCCCAAGCCAGCTTACGCTTGACGAATGCGTTTACCTGGCAAGCATCATACCAAGGCCAAAAGGCTTTATGTGGCAGTTTAACGACGAAGGCAATCTAAAGCCGTTTGCAGTTAAGCACAACGACTATATCAAGAAACTTATGCTTAGGCGTGGCTTGCTTACAGCCGAAGATACCATTGCACAGTCCGGCCAGATAGATGTTACCGGCCGTGCACGCTCGCGCATAAAAATAAAGGAAACCAATCCTTTCGCGAACGACTCAACCGGAGTGCAGGACTTTTTCTTTAACCTGTCTAAGGAGGTTTTTTAATCCTCACCCTAGCCCCCGATAGCTATCGGGCTACAAAGGAGAGGGGGAGATAGCCAACCGAATTAAAAGATTACGCAAATCTTACAGTAGAGTGAAGCTACGGCATTAAACTCCATGGCGTTAAGAAAATTATAAGTGAGGCGTTAAGAAGCATCCGCTGTTTGAGCCAAAGGCGAGTTCGGATGGTTTAGCAGAATGCAATAATTTTTAGCCTAAGGAGTTCGGCCGTGCCTTTTTGTTTCTTTTGTGGCAAGACAAAAGAAAACAGAAAAAATTTATAGCCTGTCCCAACCTTTTCACCAAATTCATAATCTATATCTAAAAGATAAACTTATAGATTATGAAAAAGATTGTTATGCTACTGCTTTTGGCCTGTAGCTTTGCTTACGCTCAAAAGCCTGTTTTTACAACTGCAAAAGTAAAAGCAGCTACCGTATATTTCAATTCGGCTGAAATTTCGCAATCCGCAGCCGTTACTCTTCCGGCAGGCACTTCGGAGGTCGTGATCAAGAACGTAGCCAATTACCTTATTGAGAACACCCTGCAGATAGGCGCACCTTCTAACGTTACGGTACTGTCGTCACAGTTTACTAACAATTACATTTCGGAGTATGAGCCCGACGAAAACTCCCCTGCCCTGAAAAAAGTGCGCGACAGCATTAAGCTTGTCGAGAAAGAAATTGCCCTTGTGGTTAACCAGAAAACATCAGAGCAAAAAACGCTTGAGCTCCTTGACAAGAATAATCAGGTATATGGACAGCAGTCGGGACTTAGCGTAGCCGAGCTGATGAAGATGGTAGACTATTATAAAGCCAAACGCACCGAAACCGCCAATACCATAAACACATTAGTTGCCAAAGAACAAAAGCTTAATGAAAAGCTGGCCGACCTGAGAAGCAGACTCGAAGTAAACATTAGCAAAGAAGAAAAAGTATCTACCGGAAAGCTGGTATTGCAGATAATGAGCGACGCACCCATCAGCACCCAGCTTGATATCAGCTACCTTACCCAGGGCGCATCGTGGCAGCCGTTTTATGATTTGAGAGCCGACAACATCACCTCACCTATTAATATGCTATATAAAGCACAGGTGGTACAACAAACAGGCATCGACTGGAAAAAAGTAAAACTTACCCTATCCAGCGGTTCTCCCAACCAAAGCAGTTATGCACCGGAACTGAACCCATGGTTTTTAAGCTTGGCAAACAATCTAAAATATAAAGATATGGTACCAGGGCTTCAGGTACAGGGAGCCTTTGCCTCTGATGACAAACAACTATCAGAAGTAGTAGTTCAAGCTTATCGCACATCAACCAAAGCCGTATCTAATGTAGCCGCTACCATTACTGAAAACCAGATGAACGTATCGTTTGATATTGATGTACCGTATGACATAGCATCTAACGGCAAGCAGCACAGCGTTACCCTTAAAGAAATAAAACTGCCGGCAACATACAGGCATTATTCTGTACCCAAACTTGAGCAGGAGGCTTTCCTTTTGGCAGAAATCAGCGATTATGCCAAATACAACCTGCTAAGAGGTGAAGCCAACATCATTTTTGAAGGCATGTATATTGGCAAGACAAGCATTAATCCGTCACAAACTGCCGACACGCTTAACCTGAGCATGGGCAGGGACAAAAAGATTTCGGTAAAACGAGAACTTATTGCCGAGAAATCCAGCACAAAATTCCTTTCATCAGGCAGGGAACAGGTGTTTACGTATGACATAATAATCAGGAACAACAAAAAAGAAGCCGCTAAGCTAACGATGAAAGATCAGTACCCTGTAAGTACTGATAAGGAAATCGAAGTTGAGCTGCTACAGAGTGACAGTGCCAAAGTAGAAACCGAAACAGGCATACTGAGCTGGGAACTAAACCTGAAAGCGGGAGAAACAAAAAAAGTGAGGATAAGCTATCGCGTGAAAGCACCTAAAAACAAATCGGTATATAATTTATAATGTTTTGTTAACCAATACACTAATTGATTAAATTGTAATAAATTTATTATATAAACCAATTAGTGTATTGCTATGAAAACAAAATTATTATTACTGAGCCTGTTCATGACAGGTATGGCATCAGCCCAGACCATTAGCCTGGAGCTTTTTGCAGACGGGTTTGATAGACCCGCAGAAATTGCAAATGCGGGAGACAGCCGCTTATTTCTGGTAGAACAGACAGGACGTATACAGATCCTGAATGCCGATGGCACGACAAACGAAACCCCTTTCTTAAACCTGAGTACTTTGATTAGTACCGGTAACGAACAGGGATTGCTTGGGCTTGCTTTTCATCCGGATTATGTAACCAACGGTTATTTTTATGTAGACTATACTGATGGCAATGGCGATACCGTGATTGCACGCTATACCAAAAGCACGACAGATGCTAATGCAGCAGACCCAAATTCTGCACTGGTAATGCTAACTGTAGAGCAGCCTTTTGACAACCACAATGGAGGATGTCTTCGTTTTGGCCCTGATGGTTACTTATATATCGCGATGGGCGATGGCGGAAGTGGCGGCGACCCAGGCAACAGGGCACAGAATAAAAATGAGCTGCTGGGCAAAATATTGCGTTTGGACGTAAATGCCGCTGCACCCTATATTCCGGCAACAAATCCTTATGTAGGTATTGATGGTGCTGATGCAGTATGGGCATTAGGGCTGCGTAATCCATGGAAATTTTCGTTTAATGACGGAAACATCTGGATAGCGGATGTAGGCCAGGAAAACATTGAGGAGATAAACAGGATGTCGGCTACCGCTTCAGGAATAAATTACGGTTGGAAATGCTTTGAAGGCACAGACGTATATAGTACCGACAACTGCTCGCTTGTAGAGATGTATACCATGCCGGTTGCCCAATATGAGCATGAAGGTACATCACGCTGCTCTATTACAGGCGGTTATGTTTATACAGGGTCAGCTTATCCTAACATGCAGGGAAAATACTTTTTTGCCGACTACTGCACTGCCGAAATTGGCGTGGTAGATGGCTCAACGCTAAGCTGGGTGGGTAATTTTAGCGGCACCATCACAACTTTTGGAGTAGATGCTAACCAGGAACTATATGCAGCCGGCAGCGGTACTGTTTATAAAGTGATAGACACCACAGCCGGACTGAATGATTTTGACAACAAATTGTTTTCTTTATATCCAAATCCTGCCGGTAATGAGGTTTTCGTTTCTGCCAAAGAAGGGTTCGGGGAGGGGCTTGCTTCAATATTTAACGTAAGCGGTCAACTGGTAATAGAACAGAAGTTAGGCGAAGGCCAAACAAAAATTGACACCTCTAAATTACAGACCGGTCTTTACATGGTTAAGCTACAAACACCAACTGTGGGATACAACACCAAACTTGTTATCAATTAGAAAACACATAACCCAAATATAAAAGCCGCATCCTAAGGATGCGGCTTTTGCTTTATACCAAACATGCGCTTCCAATGAATGCCTGGTTAATTCCTTTAAAAACTATTAGTCGTCAACACATTAATGTCACGAATTTTCCTTATCATTTTTGTTAAAAATAAAAGATTACAATACGGTAAATTTTAAGACAATCATTTTTTCGTAAAAAATTCACATTAGCTTCGGTAAAACTAAATCGACAAACTTATGAAGAATTTTTACATGACACTTTTTGCGCTTGCCTCCATGACGGGATTTGCGCAGCATTGCAACACTATCGTAATAAACGATACCAGTGAGCAGAATGGAATTTTTATCAGTGGTGCTCAGGGACAAAAAGCAGCAGCTGATATTCCTATTGAAGCTAGCCAGCAAATGACAATCACCCATATTAAGGTGACGCTTTCGAGTAAGCTTATTCCTGAGTACATTCATTTCCGTTTTTATGACAACCTCTACAATGTACCCGAGGATCCGGAAGTTGCACCGGGCAATATCCCGGGCGAAATTCTATTCGATGTTACCGCAACAACTGTAGGTACGAGCACAGAAATTGCTTATGATGAGATGCATGATTTCTACATTCGCGATATTAATGTTGAACTTTCTGAACCAATTGTACTTAACGGAGACCTGGTAGAGGAACGATTTTGGATGGGTGTACTTTCTGATGCAAGGGCATGGAACTGTACAGCTCACTATGAAACCGGAGAAGGCGTTATAGGCGAATCGTTGGCTATGGGAAATGATACTAGTGAGTGGTTCCAGATGATAAACATGGAGCAGCTGTATGAACTCACGGCAGAATGCAGTGTTCTGGGTGCGGCAGATTTTAATCTGGTTGCATTAAGCGTTTTTCCTAACCCTGCCAATGATGTTTTAAATATCGCATTGCCGGATGGTTCTGAAATTGCCAAAATAGAAATTTACACGATAGCTGGCCAAAAGATACAGGAAACAGGCAATGAGGCAATAAACGTTCCAGGGCTTGCCCCGGGTGTCTATATCATAAAAGCACAAACCGCTGACAATCGTGCTTACAACGGCAAGTTTATGAAAAACTAGTTTTTAATTTTTAGGTTTTAGACAAAAAGCCCCGTGCAATGTACGGGGCCTTTTAATTATAATAAGCGGAGATTATTAAATCTCGTTAAGCATTTTATTCAGCTCATCAAGCTTAGGTGTAAGGATGATCTCTATCCTCCTGTTCTTTGATTTGCCTTCGGCTGTTTCGTTTCCGGTAACAGGAGCATACTCGCTTCGTCCTGCTGCCGTAAGGTTTTTAGGAACTACTCCTTTGTTCTCTTTCAGGATATGCACAATGGCCGTAGCACGCTTTGTAGAAAGATCCCAGTTATCGGCGATATCACCTCCGCCTTTGTAGGCAGCATTATCGGTATGGCCTTCGATAAGTACCGAGATATCCGGGTTAGCTGCCAATACCTTACCAACTTCAGTTACTGCTTTTTTACCTTCTGTCCCTACTGTCCAGCTACCTGAACCAAACAATAGTTTGTTCTCCATAGAAACGTATACCTTTCCGTTCTTCTGCTCTACGGTAAGACCCTTGCCTTCAAATCCGTTAAGAGCTTTAGAAAGGGTTTCTTTCAGCTTTTTAAGGCCGGCTTCCTGTGCAGCAATCATGCCTTCAAGCTCATCCACACGCTGAGAGCGCTCCTGAAGTTCAGCTTTCAGTTTGTTCAGCCTTTCCTGCTCGGCAGCCAGTGCTTTTTCTTTAGCTTCAAGGTCGGCTAACAATTCACGGTTCTTTTTGCTGATGCTTGCATTGGTCTCACCGCTCGATTTTTCAAGATCGTTGTAAGACGACTGCATTTTGTCAAGCCCCGATTTTGTAGAAGCATAATCTTTAGACAGCTTATCCCTCTCAGCTTTCAACTTATCAAGTTGCGCCTGAAGGTCTTTTGATTTCAGGTCAAGTTCATTTTTTTCTTTGCCTATTGCTGCGTTCTCATCAGCAAGTGTGCGGTTTTCCTTTTTCAGGTCGGCATATTTGGTTTCCAGGTCGGTATATACCTTTTTAGAAACACAGCTCGTCATAAGTGCCAGTGCGAGCACCCCTGCCGAAATAGTCTTCATCTTCATTTTATATATGTTGTTTTATTGGTAATCTAATCTATTCAAACTCTACAAGTACCGGGCAGTGGTCGCTGTGTTTGGCTTCCGGTAATATGACCGCCCTTGTAAGACGCTCACGCATCGGTTCAGTAGCCAGCGCATAATCAATACGCCAACCCTTATTATTGCCACGGGCACCGGCACGGTAGCTCCACCAACTGTAATTGTGCGGTTCCTTATTAAAGTGACGGAATGTGTCTATAAATCCGTTTTTCAGGAATGCATCAAGCCATGCCCTTTCCTGCGGTAAGAATCCCGAAACCTTTGCATTGCGCACAGGGTCGTGGATATCTATTGCCTCATGGCAAATATTATAATCGCCACAGATGATAAGATTCGGAGTTTCTTTTCTCAGGTTATCGATATACTCCCTGAAATCGTCCATGTATTTGAATTTATGGTCAAGGCGGTCGATATTGGTTCCTGACGGAAGATACAGGCTCATCACCGAGAAGGTATCAAAATCAAGCCTAAGGTTTCGTCCTTCAAAATCCATATGCTCTATACCGGTCCCGTATACTACATTATTAGGCTTATGCTTAGAAAATATGGCAACGCCGCTATAGCCTTTTTTTTGTGCCGAAAACCAATAATGATAAGGGTAACCTGCTTCTTCAATCTCATGTATCGCTACCTGGTCGTGGGTGGCTTTTATCTCCTGCAGGCAGATGATATCTGGGTCGGCCTGCTTTAACCAGTCCATAAATCCCTTAGTAAAAGCGGCGCGAATGCCGTTTACATTGTAAGAAATAATTCTCATTGCATATAGTTTGAATTTCAAAAGTAACCAAAAAACCATACAAATGGAATACCCGGCAAATAATTGAACTCAACACACTGTAAAACAATAACATATATCCATCATCAATAAAACAATTTAAAAAAAGCATTCTCACTGACGGTTTCGCTATAATTGTTATCTTTGTTTTTCGCCCAAAACACAAATGTAGCATGAGTTTAGTTACTGCTAAAGAAGTTGCGAAAGCAATTAAGACTGACAAATATGGGTTTTTGGGGACTTTTTCAGGCTGGCTCCTGATGAAGGTTCTGAAGATCTCCACGATGAATAAAATATATGACAGGAACAAGCATCTTAGCGATCTTGAGTTCCTGAACGCCATACTTGATGAATTCCAGATAAAATTTGAGATTCCTGAAGAAGACCTTAAGCGCCTGCCTAAAACGGGGCCGTATATCACGGTTTCTAACCACCCCCTTGGTGGTATTGATGGCATACTGCTTTTAAAGCTTATGGTAGAGCAGGATCCTGACTTCAAGATCATTGCCAACTTTTTATTGCACCGTATAGAACCCCTGAAACCCTATGTAATGCCGGTTAACCCTTTTGAAAGCCATAAGGATGCCAAATCAAGCGTTACAGGAATAAAGGATGCGCTGCGCCACCTGAGCGACGGCAAACCATTGGGGATTTTTCCTGCGGGAGAAGTTTCTACCTATAAAGACGATAAGCTGGTTGTAGACAAACCATGGGAAGAAGGAGCCATGAGGCTTATCAAAAAAGCAAAGGTACCCGTAATTCCAATTTACTTTCACGCTAAGAACAGCAGACTGTTCTATTTCCTTTCAAGGCTGAGCGATACTTTAAGGACTGCTAAGCTGCCATCGGAACTGCTGACACAGAAAGACCGCGTTATCAAAGTAAGGATTGGCAAGCCAATATCGGTAGCAGAACAGGCAGAACACGAAACCCTGGAAGCCTACAGCGAATTCATCAGGATTAAGACCTATATGCTGGCGAACCCTTTTGAAAAGGAAACCAAGCTTATAGACACTGCTAACTTAAATCTAAACAAGATTACTTCAAGAGGCCCTAAAGACATTGCCACTCCTGCCAATCACGATAAGATACTCGCAGAGATTGCTGCCCTGCGTAAAGCAGACTTCCGTTTGCTGCAAAGCAAGAACTATGAGGTATTCTTTGTATCGGCAGATAAGATCCCTAACATTCTTCATGAACTGGGACGCCTTCGCGAAATTACCTTCCGTGAAGTGGGAGAAGGCACAAACGAATCGCTTGACCTTGACCAGTACGACAAGTACTATCACCACATGTTTCTTTGGGACGATGAAACAAAACAGATAGCAGGTGCCTATCGTATGGGACTTGGTAACGAGATCTATAAGAAATATGGCATAGATGGCTTCTATATGCACGACCTGTTCCGTTTTGAACCGGAACTATATGATATGATGAGCAAATCCATAGAAATGGGGCGTGCTTTTATCATAAAGGCCTACCAGCAAAAACCAATGCCATTGTTCCTGTTATGGAAAGGTGTCGTACATACTACATTGCGTTATCCGGAACATAAATTCCTTATTGGCGGTGTGAGCATCAGCAACCAGTTCTCTGATTTCTCAAAATCGCTGATGATCGAGTTCATGAAATCGCATTACTACGATCCTTATATCGCGCAGTACATACACCCTAAGAAAGAATACAAGGTAAAACTGAAAGATGCCGACAAGGACTTTGTATTTAACGAAGCCGAAGCTGATCTTAATAAGTTTGACAAATTTATTGAAGAAGTAGAGCCGGGCAACCTTAGGCTTCCGGTACTTATCAAAAAGTACATAAAGCAAAATGCAAGGGTTGTAGCCTTTAATGTCGACCCACTATTCAACAATGCTATTGACGGATTGATGTACATCCGCATTGCTGACCTTCCCGAAAGCACAGTGAGGCCCGTAATGGAAGAATTCCAGGCCGAATTGGAACGCAAGCTTGCCGAAAAAGGAGAAGAGCACCTATAAGATCACCATACTCAAAAGACAAAATCCCCGCCAATGGCGGGGATTTATATTTTAATCGGCTTTTGAATGTCGCCAGCATTCTATCGGCAAGAAAATAAACCTAATATTTAATTTACAAACATTGCCGATAACGGCAATGTTTGTAAATTAAATATTATTTTTACCCTCAATTTGCCGATAATGGCAAAGCTAACAGAAAATGTCATGGCCTATATTTCAGTAAGTCAATTTGCAAAAAGTAGAAACCTGCCCGAAAGGACAGTGCGCCATTATTGTGCAACAGGCAAGATAGCAGGAGCTTTTTTAACAGGTAAAACATGGAATATCCCTGAAGAAGCTACCTTGCCTGAAAAAGAAAATAAGAAGAAATTTAGTTCTAATATTTTGCTTAATATCCTAAAAGAGCAAAAGGACATGAGGCTAAAAGGAGGCATTTATCATCGCACGCAAATTGACCTTACCTACAACTCAAACCGCATTGAAGGCAGCAAGCTTACCCACGACCAGACACGGCATATCTTTGAAACCAACACCATTGGGGTCTCTCAAGAAAGTGTGAATGTCGACGATATAATTGAAACCACAAATCACTTTCGATGCATTGATCTGATTATTGATAAAGAAAAAGGGAAACTTACAGAATCGTTTATAAAAGAACTACACCTTATCTTAAAATCCGGAACCTCAGATGGCAGAAAAGGCTGGTTTAAAATTGGAGATTACAAAAAACTCCCTAATGAAGTAGGAGGTAATGAAACCTGCCCTCCCAAAGAGGTATCAGCAAAAATGAAAGAACTTCTTGCCAACTACAACAGCATAGAAAAGAAAACTTTTGAAGACATTATCGGCTTTCATCATCAGTTTGAAATTATACACCCATTTCAGGATGGAAATGGTCGCGTAGGACGGCTGATCCTATTTAAAGAATGTCTGGCCAATAATATTGTGCCATTTATCATTAATGAAGACCTGAAACTATTCTATTACAGAGGCCTGCAGGAATGGCCACAAATAAAAGAATACCTGTTAGACACCTGCCTAACTGCCCAAGACAATTATAAATATCTACTTAACTATTTTGAGATTGATTTCGAATAACTTAAGTCCGGCTCAAAAAACAAAATCCCCGCCAATGGCGGGGATTTATATTTTTAATATTCTTCTTTAAAGCCTATCTCATCAAGGCTATCATACGGCTGTTTAGGATCCGGGCCATATTCATTAACTCCCGTATCACCATTTGTGCATACAAGTACTAATAGCCATATAGCACCTCCGAACACTAACAACAAAGGAACTATAAAGCCTAACGCTCCTGAGCTACCTCCTGAAATTGTGGTTACTGAAACAACAGCCAGCCATACTGCTCCTATAAATATAGGTAAGCCGGTCCATACTACAAACCAGCCGCTTTTACCGATGTCGTGAAATCTCCTTACCATAACCGCAAGTCCCGGAATAAACACCGCAAGGCTATAAAGGCTTCCCAGGATTCCTATATCAAAGCCTATGAAATAATCTAAAACCTGCAGCACCAGGCCTATTAAGATGTTGCAAAGCGTATACCACCAGTATTCGCTTCTCCTTGCCCTACCCGAAAAGTTCGCATAATTATCTCTTACAACTTTTAAATACCAATCGATCATGTTCATTTCAATAATTGTTTTGGTTTGCCCCTACTCTTAAGGATTTTCAGGTTTCTCCGTATTTCTTAGCGACGCCTAAAATAAATATTAACACGAAAAAATCAAAACACATACCCTGTTTTTATTGACCAGATTATAACAAAATCCCCCGCGAATGGCGGGGGATCTCTATTTTAGTAGTCTTCTTTACTACCTATCTCATTGATATCATCATATGGCCTTTTTGGGTCCGGTCCGTACTCGTTAGGTCCCTGGTTACCCTCTGTAAATAGAAGAACAAGCAACCAAATCCATCCGATGACTGGCAATAAAAGAAGAAGTATGAACCATCCGCTTTTTCCTACGTCGTGCATTCTTCTCACAAACACTGCAAGACCAGGAACAAGCACAGCAAGTCCGTAAAGACTTCCAAGTATACCTATATCAAAACCAATAAAATAGTCTGCCACCTGTAATACCGCACCGATTAAAAAATTACAAAGCGCATACCACCAGTATTCACTCCTTCTTGCCCTTCCCGAAAAGTTCGCATAATTATCTCTTACAACTTTTAAATACCAATCGATCATGTTCATTTCAATAATTGTTTTTGGTTTGCCCCTACTCTTAAGGATTTTCGGGATTCTCCTGCTGTAATAGCTAAAATAACAAAATTTATTAAGCTGTCAGATATCGACGGCAAAACTCTTACAAACATTATAGGAACGCATTATCAACAGGCTCCCAAATTCTATCTTATTCCCTTCAGGGTCTAAAATTCGGCTTATTCGCTTTCGGCAGCACCAAAATATACCGCCTTTATCTTGTCAACTATTACCTGCGCCAGCTTCTCGTGACTTTCAAACGTCCATCCCGCTATATGCGGAGACAGCAGTACATTATCTGAATCCAAAAGGTATTGAAATGCCTCAGGAATATCACCATCTGTAAATAGGTGCTCAAACGATAGTTTTTCATATTCAAGCACGTCAAGTGCAGCGCCCAATACTTTTCCTGATTTAAGGGCATCAGCAAGATCCTGCGTTACCACACTTTTGCCACGGGCGGTATTGACCAGCCAAAACGGTTTGGCAAACGCATTGATAAAACCGGCATTGACCATTTTATTGGTTTCAGATGTCCATGGTGTGTGCAGGCTCAGCACATCGGCTTTCTGCTGCAACTCTTGCAGCGAAACCTGCCTGGCATTGGCATCGCCCATCATAGGCAGTATGTCGTAGCATAACACTTCTACATCAAAACCTCTCAGCTTTTTGGCAAACGATTTACCCATATTCCCATAACCGATGATACCAACAGTTTTTCCTTCCAGCTCATGGCCGCGGTTGGCTTCGCGTATCCATTGCCCATCGCGTATCTGCCTGTCGGCCCTGTTCAGGTTATTGAATAATGACAATAGCATTCCCAACGCCTGCTCTCCTACCGCATTGCGGTTACCTTCCGGAGCAGCAATTAAGTGAATTCCTTTGCTTTCGGCATAGTCGCAGTCAATACTTTCAAGACCAGCTCCTACACGGGCAATAAATTGCAGGTTGGTAGCTGCATCCAAAAAGGTCTTATCGATGTCAAAACGGCTGCGGATAATAACGCCATTATAGCCTGCTATCTTTGCCTCGATCTCTTCTTTAGTTGATTTATAATCGGCGTGGTTCTCAAAACCGGCCTGTTCCAGCTGTTCCCAAAGTATAGGGTTGTTGCTGTCTATGTGAAGGACTTTTACGTTCATCGTCAATCTTTAAGTTACTTTACAAAGTTACAGAAGTTTTGTACCACGAATTGCACAAATTGTACAAATGCAATTCTTACAGGAAATATTCGTTATTTTTATAATTCAACAACCAATCATGAAACACCTGCTATTCACTCTACTACTGTTAGGCAGCCTGTGTAACGCACAGGAATTTAAGAATACTACAAAAGTAACTGCCTGCCGACTGGTAAATTCAGACTCACACGGACCATGCAGTATTGAGTATTATGCCAAAAAACTGAAACGCTCAGGACATTACATCCAGGCCATTGAATCGTACAATGACACACTGGCCTACAATCTGCTAAAGCTGAAGTCTGAAGCTAAATCATGGAAAAGTGAGCCCTTTACATGTGGCGAAGATTCGCTCGCAACAGGAAGGCCTCATGTAACCAATATGTTTGTTATTGAAGTCAACAGCTTCAGGGATACCGTATTTACAACTGTAGACAACAAGGCCATTTATTTTTCAAAAGAACAGCTGCAATATGAAGCTCCTGAAAAAAACATACAGGCTGTTCTTACTAAAGATCTAACAGATTTTTTTCGCAGGGACTATAAATCCGAAATAAGCAGTTGGAATATGGATTCCATTCCGTCTTCAAGCATAACTCTTAACAAAAAAGCTTTTTACGGGCTGACACGAAAGGAATTCGAAAAAAGCGTCTATCCTTTTGATGTCGCGAGGGTCGATTCGGTATTCCTGGGAGCCGGAAAGCTTTACAAGACAGTAACCGCATTTTATATCAACGATATGAAATTCAGTTTTGATGGCGTAGGCGACCGAATAAGTGAAGTAGCCCTGGAATATACCAGTTTATCAAGAAGCCAGCCGGGAATGAACACCGTCAGCATCGATGATGTAAAGATAGGCGACCCCGAAGAGGTGCTTTGCAATAAATATGACAACACCACCTTATTAAAATATTGGGATGCACCGCTTAGTGCCATCAACAACTATTACACCTATGAACTATATATTGACGAGCTCGAAGGTATTGTAAGATACACCATCCGGAATAAGATAATTTATGCCATACATATAGAATTCAGGTATCCGCACGGAGTAAAGAAAAAGAAAGATGCTGTAAAAAAATCAGGTAGATCATCTAAAACCCAAGAATAGCCTTAGCTATAGAGAAATAGATCAAAATCCCACAGATATCATTACTGGTAGTAATGAAAGGCCCCGTAGCCAAAGCGGGGTCAATACCCATCTTATTAAGAAGGATAGGTACGAAAGTACCAATAAGTGATGCGATAACAATTACCGAAACCAGCGACACGCTTACAGTAAGCCCTACCTCATAGCCTACTCCTAAAAGGAAATGGCTTCCCAGAATAAGGATGAGTGCGAGTATCGAACCGTTAAGCAGGGTAAGCAATACCTCTTTTACCAATCGGTTAAAAAGCGACCCGCTAATGGTATTATTGGCAAGACCCTGAACAATGATCGCTGATGACTGTACACCTACGTTACCTGCCATTGCGGCAATAAGCGGTGTAAAGAAGAACAGCTCTTTATGGTTGTTCATCGCACCTTCAAAAATACCCAATACCTTTACGCTTACAAAACCACCAAGCAATGCCAGGATAAGCCAAGGCAAACGGGCTTTGGTAAGGTCAAGGATACTGTCATCGGCCTCAACGTCCTGGGAGATACCCGCAGCAAGCTGGTAATCCTTGTCCGCTTCTTCCTTGATAACGTCTACGATATCGTCAATAGTAATACGCCCCACAAGCCTGCCCAGTTCGTCTACCACAGGTATGGCCTCAAGGTCATACTTCTGCATGATACGGGCAACCTCAACATCGGGGGTTGTCACTCTTACATAATCTACTTTTGGAATATATACGTCGCTGATGGGTGTCTTGGTCGACGTTACCAGCAAATCTTTTAGCGAAAGCCTGCCTTTCAGCCTGTTTTCGTCATCTATCACATAAATGGAATGCACACGCTGAACATTCTCTGCCTGGTGGCGCATTTCGCGCACGCAGGTAAGCACCGTCCAGTTCTCGTTTACCTTTACAAGCTCTTTACCCATAAGACCACCCGCAGTATCTTCATCATAACGAAGAAGATCTACAATGTCTTTGGCGTGTTCGGCATCGATAAGTTCCTGGATAACCTCCCCTTTTTTGTTTTCGGGAAGTTCGGCGATAATGTCGGCAGCATCATCGGTACTAAGTTCATCAAGCTCTTCGGCAATTTCTTTTGGCGAAAGGTCTTTTAGTATCTTTTCGCGGACTTCCTCATCCAGCTCAAGCAGTATTTCTGCTGTCTTTTCACTGTCAAGGATATGGAACAGGTAGCTGGCTTCACTGCTGTCCAGCTCCTCCATAATTTCGGCAATATCAGCAAAGTGAATATCCTCTAGTAAGGCAACTAACTGCTCCTCACGATTTTCACTTATGTATTGCTCTATCTGAGCAATAAAATCTTTGCTGATTTTAAACTCCATTGGCCGCTATTTTTTGGGTAAGGTCTATGAATTGTTCCACCGAAAGCTGTTCCGGACGAAGGTCAAAGATAGTATCTTCCTTTAAATTATCGCTTAGGTTATATGTTTTTAAACTGTTACGAAGTGTCTTCCTGCGCTGGTTAAACGCCATTTTTACAACTGCAAAAAACAGCTTCTCATCTACCGAGAGGTGGTAGTTTTCTTTACGGATAAGCCTCAGCACACCCGACTTTACCTTTGGCGGAGGATTGAACACATGCTCATCTACCGTGAAAAGGTATTCGGCATCATAAAATGCCTGTACCAGTACCGAAAGGATACCATAGGCCTTACTTCCTTTTTTCTCGCAGATGCGCTGAGCTACTTCCTTCTGGAACATACCGGAGAATTCAGGGATCCTGTCGCGAAGCTCAAGAGTACGGAAAACGATTTGTGTTGATATGTTGTACGGGAAGTTACCGATGATGGCAAAAGGCACATCGGCAAAATCTTTGGTAATGTTATATCTCAGAAAATCTTCAGAGATGATCTTGCCGTGCAGTTTTGGGTAATGTGCATTAAGATACTCTACTGATTCGGTATCGATCTCGATCACATAGGTTTCGACAGGCTTATCCAAAAGGTATTTGGTAAGCACTCCCATACCGGGGCCTATCTCAAGCACTTTAATATAACCTTTCAGGGTAAGTGTATCGGCAATATCTTTTGCTATACTTTCATCTTTAAGGAAATGCTGCCCAAGATGTTTTTTGGCTTTAACTTTATCCATATCATTTTAGCCTTAAAGGCAGCTTAATTTCTAAACCGTAAATTCTTTCAGCACTTCAAGTTCTGTCCTGAAGGCAAGCATCTTGTCTCCAAAAAGGCTCATGCCTTCTGCCCTTAGTTTAGGAGCATCTTCGCTAAGATAAGACTCCAGAAGTTGCGCATTTTCGGTAAAATATTGCGTAGAATAGGTACTCCCGCCCATTTCTTCAACAATAAGCACTTTTACAAAAACCGCTTTTACAAATTTTCCTGTTGCCAGCACTTCAGGGATATGTTTTTCAGTCATCCATTGCACCCATTTATCATGAACGCTGTCGTCTATATTTACAGTAACGTTGTATATTATCATTGAAGGAGTTTGTTTGTTGATTTGGTTAATTGTTGATTTGACATCTATAACCATTGCAAAGGTACAAATTAATTATCCTGAGTTCAACATAAGTTATACCGCAGAGATACACAAAGAATTCACAGAGTATCACGGAGAAATTATCTTTAAAAGTACTCAGAGAAAGAAATTCTGCCAAGGCAGAATAAAACCTATGCGCACTATTCTAACTAAAAAAACTTTGTGTATCTTGTGTGGTACAATTCCCTTTTAATTAACT
>NZ_JBTKVX010000024.1:0-74269 GCF_054457175.1 Flavobacterium hauense | reverse complement strand
GAATAAAACCTATGCGCACTATTCTAACTAAAAAAACTTTGTGTATCTTGTGTGGTACAATTCCCTTTTAATTAACTATTCGTGTCGCCTCTCAGCTGCCTGGATTATTTACTACAAAAACTATTGATCTAAAAAGAAATCTTCATCAAGCTGTTTCACTTCATATATCGCTTTTACTTGAACACCAACATTAAATTCATGCATTAAGTCTACTAACTTTACCCCATCAATAAGTATAATCTTATGGTGTGCATTTTCAGCCTTTTTTATTGCTGCATGATCAAAATAAGATGTTGTAACAAATACTCCTTTGTTTGTATCTCCACTCATTGCTCCAATGAAATTCCTTATATCAATCTCTCTAACCTTATTCGCATTAAATCGTTTTGCCTGAATGTAAATTTTATCTAAACCTAATTTATCTTCATTTATTATCCCATCAATTCCACCATCACCCGATTTTGATGTTTCAACGAAATCGCCATAACCCATTTTCTTCAGCAAAATCAAAATAACTTTCTCAAAATAATATGGATCGATTGTTTTTAATTTTTCCAACAACTCGGCTTTTGTTTCAGATTCGATTTGCGCGACACCATTGTCAATTAAATCTTGAGGTGAAGAATTATCAAAACTTATCGCTACTTCAGAATTATTTTTAAGGTTTTCATGTTTATAAAAACTTAGAAGATTTGTATCTCCTTCAACATCAGACAAAGACAAACCACCCTTCTGTTCCAAACCTTTAGGTGTAATTTTCACAAATCCTCGTTCAGGATAAAAAATAAATCCTCCTTTTTTTAAATACGATTTTCCCCAAGCAATTCGATTATTTAAAAGATTCTCTCCTGACTTTGTTTTTTCATCTAATAAATTCTCAGGCAAATGAGAATAATATTTATTGATAACCATATTCTGCATATCTCGAGAAGCATATATTTTTTCATCTCGAAGAATATCTAAAATTGGACCAAACGTCTCGTGAAATTTTGGTAATTCAATCATCTTAATATTGGTGTTGTACTAGCTATTCGTGTCGCCTCTCAGCAGCCTGAATTGTTTACGGGCTTCCACAAAGTAAATACTGTCCTGATGCTCAAAGATAACCTTCTCATACAGTGCCTTGGCCTTTTCGGGATCGTTGAGCTTTTTATTGTAGATCTCCGCCGAAAAGAAAAGCGCCTCATCTACATAAATTCCCTCTTTGTATTTGTCTATGATCTGCTGGTAGTTTTGTAGTGCCAGGTCATATTTCCCCTGCCCTTCATATAGCTCACCAAGGCGAAGATTGGTTACATCCTTAATGCTTTGGGTCTGGTCTTTATCAATAAGCTCTTTGAACATCGCCAGGGCTTCATCCTTTTTATTCTGATATAGCTTAAAATCGGCTTTGGCAAACTTTTTCAGTGCCGTTTGGGTACTGTCCTCAACGGTATTGTCGATAATCAGCAGGTACAGTTCAAGCGCATCATTGGCAATAAGCTGCGATGAAGATGACTTCAATACCTTAAGCTGTTTTTGTGCCCAGTCGAAATCGCCTTTAAAATAGCTTGTTCGTGCCACCTTAAAACTGGCTTCGTGTCCTACAGCATCATTTTTCAGGTCTTCTTCAACCTGTGCATAATAAATGATAGCCTGGTTGAATTTCTCGTCCAGCAACAATATATCCGATAGTTTCATCTTTACCTCAGCCGTTTGGTAACGGTTAAGCTGAAGTTTTAAGGCGTTGTTCAGCGTCAGGGCTGCGGCTTTGGTGTCTTTCAGGTAAAAGCCTTCAAAATTGGCTTTTTGCAATTGCAGGTTTAGCGAATATGGTGTCGTCCCATACTGGGTCAGCAAGCTTTCTATACGCTGCTTTAGTACAGGATAATCCTTAGCCTGAGCTATATCAATGTCCATTGATAATATATCGAATTCAGCCTGCATCTTTAAATTAGGCTCATCAGTATTGGCCATTATAAAAGTAAGTATCTCACGGGCAGTTGCCTCTTCCTTTTCTTCCATGGCAAGGTGTGCCAGGTTCACGATATTGATGAACATATCGGGATTTCTCTTAAAGATGGCCTTCTCCTGTATGAATGCTTTTCCGTATTCTTTCTGCTGTACAAAATACCAGCTCAAAAACTGGTTCCAGAAGATATCCTGCGTTTTCTGCGTATTCAGCAGCAGCGCTTTGCGCAATGACGCATTGAATGTTTCGCTGCCTTCCTCATTCATAAAACGTGACAGCTGGTTCTGCACTACCACAAGCCCCGACTGGTTATTATAGGCATAAGACAACAGCTTGTCTATCATCAGTTCGGTATTGCCGAGCTGCCCCTGTATCAGCGCAAGCTGATAGTCAAAATTCATGCTCTTGTTGATAGACGATGCCGTATCATAGGCTTTAATAGCATAGTCAAGCAGTACTTTTTGTTCAAAAGCATTAGCCACACTATATACATAAGTAGGTCCGTCATTAATGGCTTTTATGGCAAGATTATAGTTTTTCTCCGCCTTGCCCATGTCTTTTTGCAGCTGGTAGTTATAACCCAATTCCACATAGAGCAATGGCTGATTGGTTCTCTCCAGTTTCTCTTTCAGGTATTTTTCAGCATCGGCATACTGCAGCAACTGCTGCTGGCAGGCCACTATCTTTTGTATAAAGAAAGTATTGTTGGGCTGTTTCTTTTCAAGGTCCTGATAGGTTGCCAGCGCTTTCTCAAACTCTCCTTTTTCAAAATAATTGTAGGCCAGCTGCTCGTTTTGCGCAAACACCGCAACCGAACAGAAAAAGGCTATAATGGCAAGTATTTTTTTCATTCAAGTAATCCTTATAATTGTAAAAACGCAAATGACACTGATTTAGCGCACAGTAAATTATCATACCGGCTTAATCCGCGTCATCCGCGTTCTAAATATAGTGTTTATAAAACACTTGTAGCAAATTAATTTAAAAGCCTCAAAGCCTTGCTCTAAACTCAGCGACTCCGAACCTAAGTACTTTAATCTATTATATCAAAACCTGTGTACTTCCTTAACACCTCAGGCACTACGATACCTTCAGGAGTCTGGTAATTCTCAAGGATTCCCGCAAGTACCCTTGGCAATGCCAGTGAGCTTCCGTTAAGGGTATGTGCCAGTTGGTTCTTGCCTTCTTTATCACGGAAACGAAGCTTAAGCCTGTTAGCCTGGAACGTCTCAAAGTTAGATACCGAGCTTATCTCCAGCCAACGGTCCTGTGCAGTAGAGAACACTTCAAAATCATAGGTAAGCGCCGATGTAAAGCCCATATCGCCAGCACAAAGGCGTAAAACCCTGTATGGCAATCCAAGTTCTACAAGCAGTTCTTTTACGTGTTCTACCATTCCGTCAAGTGCAGCATACGAGTTTTCCGGTTTTTCAATGCGTACGATTTCCACTTTATCAAACTGGTGAAGACGGTTCAGTCCGCGCACGTGGGCACCATACGATCCTGCTTCCCTACGGAAACATGGTGTGTAACCTGTACATAGCACCGGAAGATCTTTCTCCTCAATGATCACATCCCTGAAAAGGTTGGTTACAGGAACCTCAGCCGTAGGGATAAGATAAAGGTCGTCTACACCTACATGATACATCTGACCTTCTTTATCCGGCAGCTGTCCTGTTCCATATCCCGAAGCCTCGTTAACAAGGTGTGGCACCTGGTATTCTTTATAGCCGGCATCGGTATTTTTATCCAGGAAGTAAGTGATAAGCGCACGCTGAAGCCTTGCCCCCTTGCCTTTGTAAACAGGGAAACCTGCCCCGGTGATCTTCACTCCAAGCTCAAAATCGATGATGTCATATTTTTTTGCCAGTTCCCAGTGAGGTAATGCTCCTTCAAACAATGCCGGGATATCGCCTTCGCGAAAAACCTCAACATTCTCCTCAGGTGTTTTTCCTTCAGGAACAATATCGGCAGGGGTATTTGGCAGTTTGTAAAGCGCATGCTGAAGCTCTTCACTTACCGTTGCAAGTGTATCGCTAAGCTCTTTACTCCTGTCTTTGTACTGTACTGTTTTTTCCTTAATGATGGCTGCCTTTGCTTTTTCGCCGGCTTTCATCAGTTCACCAATGTCTTTAGACAGTTTGTTGGATTCGGACAAAACAGTATCAAGCTCTACTTGTGTGTGCCTTCTTTTTTCATCAAGTGCAATCACTTCGTCTACAAGTGATGTTGCGTCAAAATTTCTTTTCGCTAACGCCTTAATCACTTTTTCTCTGTTTTCTCTGATAAATACTGTCTGTAACATGGTTATGTTTTTTTATAAAGGAAGCAAATTTAATGAAATGTTTTAATTAATTACTTTGTAATATCTGTTTAAAACCTATGCATTTAAACTTTTTTTATAACGAATGCAAAAGGCTTTTCTATTACATTTGAAAAAAACTTTGCTATGAGTCGATTTTTTACCCCCATGTTTCTTTGTCTTTTAGGTACAGTATCTGCATTGGCGCAGGATACCGACCAGATTGCCGAGGCCGAAAGGAAAGCGTCGCACGATCTTGTTACTTTTTCGGCAAATGCCCATACCGGCAATTATGATGTGGTATACCACAAGCTCGACCTTACTGCCGACCCTACTGTACACTTCATCAGCGGTACCGTAACAACCGATTTCATAGCAAAAGAAGACATGACCGAGATCGTATTTGACCTCGCCAATGAGCTTACCGTTTCGGCAGTGCAGCAAAACGGCAACAGCCTTAGCTTTATCCAAAACGAAAACGACGAACTTGTAATAAGCCTGCCTTCAGTCCAGACGGCCGGCACACAGGCCAGGGTAGAGATCTCCTATTCCGGCGCACCTCCCACCGACAATGATGCCTTTGTTACAGGACAGCATTCAGGCGCTCCCGTTTTATGGACATTATCCGAACCCTATGGTGCCAAAGACTGGTGGCCCTGCAAACAGGACCTCATCGACAAAATAGACAGTACTGATGTATATATTACTGCACCTGCCGAATATACCGCCCTTGCTAACGGTGTCGAAATTCCCGAAGCCGGCAATGGTACCATTACCAAAACCACGCATTACAGGCACCAGTACCCCATACCGGCCTATCTTGTGGCAATAGCCATCAGCAATTACAGCATCTTCACCCAACAAGCAGGTACAGCTCCAAACAACTTCCCTATTGTAAATTACCTTTATCCCGAATCGCAGCAATCAAACGAGCAGAACGTTGCAGTGACCCTGCCGATCATGGCTTTTTTTGAAGAAACTTTCGAGACCTATCCTTTTCATGAAGAAAAATACGGCCATGCCCAATGTGGTTTTGGTGGAGGCATGGAACACACTACCGTTTCTTTCATGGGCAGCTTTGGGCGCAACCTGATAGCCCACGAACTGGCACACCAGTGGTTTGGCGACAAGGTTACCTGCGGGTCATGGAAAGACATCTGGCTTAACGAGGGTTTTGCCACCTACCTTACAGGCTTGACTATAGAGCACCTTGATGGCAATGATGCTTTCAGGAACTGGAAAATGTCCAATAATAGTAATATTACTTCAGAATCGGGAGGGGCGGTTTACCTGACCGACAACGACACCATTAGCTCTAACCGGATTTTCAGCAGCAGGCTATCCTACAATAAAGGCGCCATGGTACTGAACATGCTGCGCGCCAAATTAGGCAATACCAATTTCTTCAACGCCTTAAAAAGTTATCTTGCCGATCCTCAACTGGCTTACTCTTTTGCCAAAACCCCACAATTGCAGGCGCATCTTGAGAGCGCCTCGGGTCTTGACCTGAACGAATTCTTTAATGACTGGATCTACAACCAGGGCTACCCAACCTATACCATTACCGTTGAAAATACCGAAACCGGAAAAGCACGGGTAATCATCAATCAGGAGCAATCGCATTCTTCAGTATCTTTCTTTGAAGTGCCTGTGCCCATAAGACTTGTAGGCCCCGAAGGAGAAATTGAGGATTATGTATTGGAGAATAACACTAATGGGCAGGAATATACCGTTGATGTCCCTTTTATAGTTACCGATGCCCTGTATGACCCCGAGAAGAACATCATCAGCAGAAACAGCAGCATTAGCGTATTCAGTGATTACTTTACACCATACCTGTCGCCTAATCCCACAAACACCACACTAACCGCAACGATACCTGATGGTGTCCTGCCAAAAGAAGCCCTTATCTTTAACACCATAGGACAATTGATACTGGAAACCAACGGAATTTCATCATGGGATGTTTCTTCATTTGCTACAGGTGTATATTTTATGAGGTTGCAAACCACAAAAGGCACTACAGAACTGAAGTTCATAAAAAATTAAACACATTTCCAGTCCCGGAGGGACGACATATTTATAGATAATCATTATCGAAATCACGAGAGCTCCGGAGGAGCGGTATATTATATGCCACTCCTCCGGAGCTCTCATCATACTGCACGTAATCTTTCTATAAATATAACGCTTCTCTGAAGCTTAATTTATGGCACCCATATCAGGCGCGCCATTCCGCTTAATCCCTGATGATCATGATCGGATGCCGGGATACCAGCCAGCACCCCAAGGCTTACTTTCCTTGAGAATGGCACCTTACACTGCGGCCTGAAAACAAACGCTGGTTTTTCATCCGAAAATTCCATATTGGTTTCTACCCCCACAAAATACCCTCCGTGAAAAACATAATGAAGGTTGGCATTTACCTGTAATTTTGTTTCCCAGGTATTGGTTTCAAAAAACTGTTCTGTTACCGGCCCGGTATAAAGTAAAGTATGGATATTTGGCGTCCATCGTGTAGCCGCTATGAATATGGGATTGTATAATGTACCTTCAAATAATTTCCCGTTATGCCCCATATCGGAAAAGGAAGAAAATTCAAATTCCTGTATGTAGCCCACCGCCATCGAGGTTTGGTATTTCTCCGAAACCATAAAGGTATACTGCGTTGCCAGCTTAATGCCTTCAATGCGGTTATCCGGAAGTGTTACCCCATCCTTATGATTGTGCTGGTACATTTCAAATGGTACTTCCACTTCAAGGCCTAGCCTGTTGGCAACGGCGAATTCATATTCTACAAATCCGGTATACGACACATACTGTTTATCGTCATTTACCCCAAACCCCACATTAATTTCCCTTTCGCCTTTGCGCGCGCCGAGGTCACGAATAAGGTCAATATAGATAGGTTCAGCATGGCTTAGTTTCAGCGGTTTTTCAGGTGGTACAACAGTATCTTTAGGTTGTTGCGCATTCGCAGAAAAAACAATTAAAAACAGCAGTAAAGCAGGAATCGTATTCTTCATGGTTCATTTCATTTGCTGCCAAAACTATCAGCGCAAATGGGAAAGAATTAGGAAAAACAGGGCTTTAAGGAAAATTTAGGAGTTTACTCGGTAATGGCTTTTACTTTATAGACCAAAAAAGCAATAAGGAAACCAAACACCCCGATGATAGCAAACGATATGCGAAGGCTCGTAGCGTGTGCCACATGGCCAATGACAGGCGGCCCAAGCATAAAGCCCAAAAAGCTCACGCTCGAAACGGTTTGCAGGGCAATGCTCGGCTCCATGTTAGGCCTGCGCCCGGCAATGCTGTATACGCTTGGCACCACACTACTCACTCCCAGGCCAACAAGCATGAATGCCAATGTAGCCGGAACTAAATAGGGCAGCAATACAGCAGTATATAAGCCAATGGAGATAAGGCATCCGCTGATGATGAGCATTTTCTTCCTGCCCATCTTCCTTACTACGATATCGCCCATAAAGCGCCCCGTAGCCATCATGGCCATAAACGAGGCATAGCCCAGCACCCCGAGAGCACCTTCGGCCTTAATGACATCGGTAAAATAAACCCCGCTCCAGTCAAACATGATGCCTTCGCTCAGCATACAGCAAAACGACATGGCACCCAACCATAGTAAAACAGTATCGGGTTTGCTAAACAGTTTCTTCTTCGTTTTGGTTCTGGGCTGGCTCTTTGCTTTTATAAGGTACCTGTAGTTCAGAAAAATTATGCCCCACAGCAACACTCCAACTATGATAAAATGGAGATACGGTTCTATTTTGAAGCTTTTCATCCCGATGCCTATCAGCGCACCGGTAAAGCCCGCAGTGCTCCATGCCCCGTGGAATGAAGACATGACCGGGCGGCGAAAGATCCCTTCGGTATAGATACCCTGAGTATTGACGGATATATTGGTCATGTTACTGCATACGCCAAAAAAGAACAGCCCAAGCGAAAGTTGCCATTGATCCTGCGCAAGGCCAAGCGTGATCATTGCTGCAATATATATACTCAACCCAAGCACCACCATTCGGTGGCTGCCATACTTAACGGCAAGCCTTCCGGAAAATGCCATCATACACATTTGCCCTAACGGGATCGAGAAGAGTATAGTTCCCAGGTCGCCTTCGCTAAGTCCGAGGGACGTTTTAATATCGGGTATGCGGCTGGCCCAAGTAGCAAAGTTGAGCCCCATGGCAAAGTAAAATAACGTAACAGCCCACCTTATCCTGTTGAGATAAGAGGCTTTCACATCCTTATAAGTTTTGCGAAATGCAATTGCACTTTCGGGCTTATCGGTGATTTTCACTTCTCCTTCCATGCGGCAAAATTACGGTTGCTTGTTTAAAGTTTCTCTAAGGGATACAATAAATTTTTACGCCCTAAAATTAAAATTTAATACCCGAAAGGATTTATGCTATTTTATCAGATTGCAGTGTAATAATTATAACAACTAATTTTGAGGAGCTTTTGTATCCAATTATTAATATCCACAATTCAAAACTGAGAATTTTCTTTAAATTTACAGCATCAAACCAACAATATGAAAATTATCCAACATTTACTGTTTATCACTTTATTGATTCATTTTTCACACCTTAAGGCTCAGGAAAACTGGACTATTTATAATTCAACCAATTCAGGATTACCATCCAATTCGATTAATGATATTGAATTTGATAATCAAGGAGATAAGTGGATTTCTTTATCGAATAATGGAATTGCTAAATTTGATAATAATAACTGGACAATCTATAATACTTCAAATGGTCAAGGTACTTCTGAAGTATATAAAATCACATATACTACTGGGGAACTTGAGAGCTGGGTTTCTGTTTTAGCAACTACTGTTATTGTATTTGCCGATGGAACGCAAACGACAATAAATTCTGAACATGATTACTCAACAAATATACTTACGATTGAAATCCCCTTTAATACCCAAAGCTTTACTGTAGAATATTACATAGAGGATTCATCTGAAACAGTCGAAATGAGTTTTTTTAATACCAGTACAAATCAGGTAATACAAGAAGCATTCTTATCAAATCAAATGATGTACAATTACGACTACACTTTCTATAACAATATTATTACAAATTTGGTTAGTGATATTTCAATTGACAACCAAGATAATAAATGGATCGGGACAAGGGAGGATGGACTTATAAAATTTAACGACTCTAATTGGGCTAACTACAATGTCTCAAACTCCGGACTACCTAATGATAAAATTAATTGTGTTACAAACGATGAAAATGGAAATGTATGGATCGGCTCAACATCTGGTTTAACAAAATTTGATGGCTCATCATGGACTACATTTAATACTTTAAATTCTGATTTGCCTGATAACACAATTATTTCAATAGCGATAGACAACGAAGATAATGTCTGGATCTCGACAGCTAACGCTTTAGTCAAATTTTCAGGAATTTCTTGGAATATTTACACAAATGAATCTTTTGCTAATATGTTTGGTGGAGCAAATTCTTTAAAGATTGATTCAAATGGAAAAAAATGGATTAGCTCAAACTATGGCATAACTAGCTTTGATGGAACTACATGGCAAAAATTTGATTATTTTGATTCGGAATCTTGTTTAATAGACTGTCAAAATATTTCAGTCGGTATAGACAAGGATAATAATATATGGACTGGTGCGCAACAGGAATGTAGCAACGGAGGACTGCTTAATTTTACACAATGTGTTGATTATGTGAGTTCTGAAACTCCTTTACCTGAAAACACCGTAATGGCAATAAATATTGATAATGAAGGCAATAAATGGATAGGCACTCTGAATGGATTAGCCAAGTTATCAAGTACTCCTCTTAGTTTAGAAGAAAATGGAATGATTCAAGCAATGGTATATCCAAATCCAGTGTTACACATTTTAAATATTCAAATTGATGAAGAGTTAAATGAATGTGAGTACAGTATCGTTGATGTAAATGGAAGAATTATTATTAGCGGCAGGCTCATAAATAAAACAATGCCTTTAAATGTAGATATTTTAAACTCTGGCGTGTACTATATAAAAATATCAAATAATGCAAAATCAAGGTTTATCAAGTTTGTAAAATGATTGCTATAACAAATCGCACAACAATAATCACTTATAAACTTCCGGATTAACGCATTTTGGCAGCTTTTCTCCTTTAAGTCCCGCCAGTAAATTGGCTGTTACCAGCTGCATCATGGCTTCGCGGGTTTCCTTAACTGCCGATCCAATATGCGGCAGTACCGACACATTGAGCATATTAAGCAACGGATTATCTTTATCCATCGGCTCAGGATTGGTCACGTCAAGTCCTGCTCCCCAGATCGTTTTATTATCGAGTGCGGCTTTCAGGTCGGTTTCATTATGGATGCCACCTCGCCCCGCGTTTACAAAAATGGCGTTGGGTCTCATTTTGGCAAAAGCCGAAGCATTAAATATTTCTTTGGTTTCAGGAGTAAGATTAGCATGAACAGATATAATATCGCTTTGTTCTAAAAGTTCATCAAAACTCACTTTTTTTGCTCCAAGTTGATTTTCGGCTTTTTCATTGGTGCTGCGGTTATGGTAGAGTATTTGCATTCCATAAGCGTTCCTGCAGAGCTTTGCCATCTCAAAGCCTATGCTCCCTAATCCGAAAACACCCAGTGTCTTCCCTCCTATATCGATTCCCAGCAATTCGTCTGTATCTCCATACGATTTCCATTCACCTTTAAGCGCCCGCTTATGATGAAAGAATGCTTTTCGCGACGTGGCAAGCATCAGCAAAAAGGCAGTATCGGCAGTGGCCTTGCTAAGCACATCGGGCGTATGCCCAATAGCAATACCAAGCCTTGTAGCAGCCTTAACATCTACATTGTCATACCCCACAGAATGTAGCGAAATTACTTTTAGCTTTTCGCAGCCTTCCAGCATATCGGCAGTGATTTTCATGCCTGCCATCAGGATAACACCCTCGGCATCTTTGGCATGAGCTACAAATTCATCGGGAGTCAGTTCCCTGTTCCCGAGCCATTCGGTCACTATAATCCCATCATCCTGCAATGTCCGGAATACATATTCCGGCAGTACCCTGTTAGCAAATATTTTCATATACTCTTTTCTTCGTTAGTTAACTATCAGGCACTCTGTGAAGTAAGGAAATGCAGCTGGTCAGCCGTGATTTCAAGATCGGGTGCTTTTATAATGCTGTCTAACTGCTCAACGCTGGTAGCGCTCACAATAGGCGCAGTAACCGACGGCCGGTTAATGAGCCAGGAAAGAGCTACTGTTGCAGGAGTTGTATCAAGTTCGGCAGCTACCTCATCCAGTGCAGCAAGTATTTTGAATCCGCGCTCATCAAGATATTTTGCCACGCCCCCACCACGCTGGCTTTTATTAAGATCTGCTTCCGAACGATATTTCCCTGTAAGGAATCCACTGGCAAGAGAGTAATAATTCAGTACTCCAAGGTTATTGCCAAGGCATACCGGCTCAAGTCCGTCCTCGAAAGCAGCACGTTCGTATAAGTTATAATGTGGCTGAAACGTCTCGTAGACAGGGAGTCCGTTAGCAACAGCTACCTCTAGCGATTCCTTAAGCCTGTCGGCAGTTAGGTTAGAAGCACCTATATGGCGCACTTTGCCTTCTTTTATAAGCTGTGCATAGGCTTCAAGGGTTTCTTCTATGGGTGTAGCTGGGTCATCCCAGTGTGTTTGGTACAGATCGATGTAATCGGTCTGCAATCTTTTAAGCGAATCTTCGGCAGCTTTAAGGATGTATTTTTTAGACAGGTCTTTTTTGCCACTGCCCATATCGCTTCCTACTTTGGTTGCTATGATAAGCTTCTCACGGTTACCCTGCTTTTTCATCCAGTTACCTATTATGGTTTCCGACTCTCCTCCCTCGTTACCGTGAGCCCATCGTGAGTAAACATCGGCTGTGTCAATAAAATTAAATCCCGCACCGGTAAAAGCGTCCAGAATTTCAAAAGATTTCTTTTCGTCAATTGTCCATCCAAAAACATTCCCTCCAAAAGTGATGGGATAAACATGCAGGCCTGTAGTACCTAATTGTCTTTTTTCCATAGCTTATTATAGTTGAATAATTTTTCTCTGTTTACTGCTCTCAATTGCTGCATCAATAATCTTCATAGTATTTATGCCTTCGGCAGCCGTAACCGGTTCAGCTGCATCTTCGGTTATTGCTTTATGGACACCATCAAAAAGTTCATAATAATTACCCTGTAATGTCGGGATGTGTTTGCGTACTGTTTCGCCATTTATTTCGGTATGCAGTAGTCCTTCCAATCCTTTTGGTTCGATACCCCAATCGGAACGGTTGGGTTTCGCACCAGTTTTCAGTACGTCTTCCTGTATGTCGCCACGCTGTTTTAAAAATGATCCTTTCTTGCCATGCACAACATAGGCAGGAATGGCTTCGCGAACAAAAAAGCCGGCTTTGAGCCTCACTCTTTTGTCCGAATAGTACAAGGAAATATCAAACCAGTCGTCTACCAGCGAATGTTCACGGGTCATCCTGACATCAGCATGCACCGCTTCAGGGTAACCGAACTGATATAGTGCCTGATCTATAATATGCGATCCCAGGTCTTTGAGCACACCGGCGCCAGCATTTACAGTTTCTTTATGTGTTTTCGGACTCAGCAACGGGTTATACCTGTCAAAATGGAATTCGGCTTCCACGATATCGCCTAACAGGTTTTGTTCTATTACCTGCTGTACGGTTTTGAAATCGCTGTCCCAACGGCGGTTTTGGTATACCGTGAGCTTTAGGTTCTTTTCTTTGGCTATTGCCAATAATTCCTCCGCTTCGGCAGCAGTTGTGGTAAAAGCTTTTTCGACCAATGCATGCTTATCGGCCAGCAAAACCTGTTTAGCATATTCATAATGCGTTTCTACAGGGGTATTCACAACTACGAGCTCAACATCATCGGTCAACAGTTCTTCGAGCGATGTATAACTCTTCACCTCCGGATAATCGGCCTGTATGAGCTTTTTGCTTCGCTCCCATGCCCCTGTAAGTTCAAACCCATCGTGCAATTCTAAAAACGGTGCGTGAAACACACGCCCCGACATTCCGTATGACAGCAATGCTGTTTTTATTTTCTTCATTTTTCTATTTATCTAAAAAGAAAAGACAGGCTAAACCTGCTTCATAACAAAAGTAACCCTAAATTTACCTCGCATGAAGTAAACTCTTACTTTAAAATTTAATTATTAACAAACATTTAAAAGCCAAGGCTTAAATTAAAATAACGCACGGTAAAGAGAAAATGCTATTTTTGTGCGTTTATAAAAGGAAATTAAAACTTTAGAATGGATACACTTGTACAGATTGCCCAATTGGTTCTCATGTTGTCAATACTTGTAGTACTACATGAATTTGGGCACTACATTACCGCAAAAATGTTTAAGGTAAGGGTAGAGAAATTTTACCTTTTTATGGATGCAGGATTTGCACTCTTCAAGAAAAAAATAGGTGAAACAGAATGGGGTATCGGATGGCTGCCAATAGGCGGTTATGTGAAGCTTTCGGGTATGATCGACGAAAGCATGGATACCGAACAGATGAAAAGCGAACCAAAACCTTGGGAATTCCGCTCTAAACCGGCCTGGCAGCGCCTTATCATCATGATGGGTGGTATTATTGTAAATATTTTACTGGCATGGTTCATTTATACAGTAGTATATTGTACTTACGGAAAGAAATATGTGGCTACCGAGATGGTACAGCGCGACGGACTTGCCTTTGGCCAGACCGGGCTTAATGTAGGTTTTAAAAACGGCGATAAGGTACTTAGTGTAGACGGTAAATACCAGGAACGTTTTGACAGGATGATACTTGATGTACTTCTTGGCGACGATATAAAAATTCAGCGTGACGGAAAGGAAATAGACCTTCACCTGACCGACGAAAATAAAAAAGAAATATTAGACAAGGAAGGCAGGGATTTCATGAACCCGATGGTGAATGCCACAGTAGTTGATTCTATTCCTGAGAAATCGCTTGTAGGTGATGCCGGACTTATGCTTGGTGATACTATTGTTGGTGTAAACGGCAAGCCTCTGGTATACAGGGCTCAGGTAGCTGAACAGGCTTATCTTAACAAAGGCCGTTCCATGACACTGAACATAAAGCGAAATGGTGCTCCGCTGGCAATAACAACTAAAGTATCTGAAGAAGGAAAGATCGGTGTTAATCACGTAGCCGTGGGTGACCCTAAATATACCGTAACCGAGCATTACAACTTCTTTACAGCAATCCCTAAAGCAATGGAAGAATCATATTTCCTGCTTGTGTATAACGTAAAACAGTTCAAACTTATCCTTCGCCCTTCGACAGGAGCATACAAACACGTAAAAAGTGTTGTAGGTATTGCGAGCAATATGCCTACTACATGGGATTGGGAATTTTTCTGGAAGTTTACAGCATTGTTCTCAATAGGTCTTGCATTCATGAACGTGCTTCCAATTCCGGGATTAGACGGGGGCCATGCCATATTTACCATCGCCGAAATGATTACCGGAAAAAAATTAAACGACAAAGCGGCAAGTGTAGTGCAGACAGTAGGTATGGTTATATTATTAAGTCTCATGGTGTTAACTTTCGGCAAAGATATCTACGATATTATAGCTCGAAAATTCTTTTAAAATTTTTCTGTTTTTGTTTGCAGAAACTAAAAATGGTTATATATTTGCACCGCAATAAAGGCATTACGCCAGTAAGCAAAAAGGTCTTTAAACATCTAGTAATTGTAACCTGAAAGGGTTGTAACCAAAATTACGAAACAATATACAGTTTCCTCCTTAGCTCAGTTGGTTAGAGCATCTGACTGTTAATCAGAGGGTCCTTGGTTCGAGCCCAAGAGGGGGAGCTTTCAAAGGCCATCAGCAATGATGGCCTTTTTTTTTAATGGCCTCGTAGTTCAACGGATAGAATGGGAGTTTCCTAAACTTTTGATCCAAGTTCGATTCTTGGCGAGGCTACAAGACCGGAAAGGAGTGATAAATCATCTCTTTTCCGGTTTTTTTTATCCTATAAACACTGTTAAACATAAACCTCGCCGCTTCGTTCACCCGAAAATTTCGACATTCATTTCCATCAAAACATATCTTTCAGGGAATATCGAACTAATTATTTCCCTTCTTGTCCTGATACTACCCTCCTGATATAAAACATCTAATCGCGAAAGCACTAATGACGCTGCATCTAAAGGTTTTGAGATAGTTCGAGAATTGTTCGACCTTCCATTTGCCTCTATAAGTTCGGCCTCAAGTCAGTTGACCTTATTTTCACATTCACTTTTTATCTCCTTGTATTCTTTGGATCAAGGTCATCCGATAATAATAGCTCAAAAAAGAACCAGCAATTGCTTCTAAATATTTAATCTTTGAAAAGTTTAACTATATAAGAACTCTTGTCAAGGATGATGACACAGACGACAAGAAGGCTACCTGTCTACAATTAAAAAGATTTCTAGGCTATCTAGCCACAGATTTTCTAACAACAGCGAATGATGAAGAGTTGAAAAATTACTTCAATGAATTAATGAGCAAATTTGATTCTGAATTAAAAGAGAAGGATATATTGGATACTAATATATTTTAAAACAAAACCTTCCAGCGCAACGTCAGGATTTGTTTTTGTATTATTTCAAGAGCATGCACCTTCAGGCATGCACTTTTAGCTGTATACTAACTTCAAATAGTCAATTATTTTTTCATAAAGAAGAAAAGCAAGTTATTGTGCGGCGGCAACTGCACGTACATAATGGCATAGGCTCATACTTCGCCTTGCCACCCTTCAGGAATTATAGCGCTCGGTTTGCCTTATCCGCGCAATGATTATAACGCTTTCTTTTTTTCTCTTTTTCTTTTGAAAAGTAATTTTTAAGATAAGTCATTCGTGACTTTATTCAAAGAGTAAATTTTGTTTGCAATAATCAAATTGTTTGCATTTAGCTCTCCGAAATTATTTTCCAATGCAGTGTGATTTAGAAAAAATCTGAGGGGATTGCCACGTGGTGCAATCGGCAAGATGAACGGTTCTATTACAATCGAATCTTGCCGCCCTTTCCTCGGAACTCGGGGGAGTGGACACTACTATGTCTTGCAGCATCTAAAATTTAAAAAACAGCAATTCTGGCGAAACCATTTAATAAAAAATAGCTTTCAAGTAATCAAAATCTTATTCAATCCATCAACTAAAAATACCCATTAGTAGGTATTTTTAGTTGATTTTTTTTGCATTATTTCGCAAAAAAATTAACACATTTTATTACGAAAAAATATACATCAATCAGCTGTGCATTTATAGCCGATCTAAAAACACTTCACGTTATGAAAAGCCTTTTCCTAGTTTTCTTTTTAATAGCAGCTTTATTCGACAGCAATGCACAAACAGTAAGTTTCGATTATGACAGTGCAGGTAATCAAGTTGCAAGATATGTCTGCGTAAATTGTAATGGCAGAATAATTAAGGATACAATAACTGTTACTGAAGCTACTATCGATTCTGATGAAATTCATCAATCGAAAATAGTCTACTATCCTAATCCAGTTCAGGAAGAATTAAATATTCAATGGATGAATGGTATTAATGCTTCAGTTTCGAGTATCGAAGTATTTTCCATGACTGGCCAATTGTTAGGTATTTATAACGGGTTAGAAAATTTACAATCTACTGCTATTGGGTTCGGAAACTACCCACAGGGATTTTATAACCTTACAATGTATTTTACCGACGGAAAAAAAGAAACAATTAAAGTCGTAAAAAAATAATTAATATTCCTTTCACCTACTATATGAAGTCCATTTATACTTTTTTTATTTCACTTTGTTTTACAATCGCCTTAGCGCAAGACAGAATACCGACATTTTATCCTGTTATGGTAAAATGTGTGGGAGATCCTGTATCACCTTTACCAACAACTTCCCTTGAAGGAATAACAGGTATATGGTCACCGGAAATATATAGCTACGGAGAATTTGTTTACACCTTCACTCCTAATCCCGGACAAAACGCTAAAGATGCATATATGCAGATTCTAATACCCGAACTTCTATTACCAAGTTTTAATGAGGTTCCCACTATTTGTGCAGGTGATTATTTGTATGAATTACCAACAGTTTCAAAGGAGAATATCACAGGGTTTTGGGAACCGGCATTAAATAATCTGGAAACTACTACATATACTTTTACCCCTTATCCGGGACAATGTGCCTCGCAATCAACACTGACAATTTCAGTTAATCCTGCACTCATACCGTCGTTCTCTGAAATATACTCTGTATCTATATGTAGCGGCACTTATTTAAATCCCTTGCCAACTACTTCCTTAGAAGGTGTAGAAGGATCCTGGAGTCCCCCACTGGACAAATATGCTACTACAACGTATACGTTTACTCCTAATCCTGGACAATGTGCAGATAATGTTCAGGTTACAATAGTTGTTAATTCTCCTATAACACCTTCTTTCGAAGACATTTTTCCAATTTGTTCAGAGAATGACATAAACGTATTACCGAGTGTCTCTCTTGAAGGGATATATGGGAGTTGGTCACCTGAATTTGATAGTAAAAATTCCACATTATACACCTTTTTAGCCGATGAAGGCCAATGTGCGGGAACCACTACCCTAAGATTGGACGTTATCACTAGCGATATCCCGACCTTTGAAGAAGTTCAACCAGTATGCTCAGGTGAGTACCTTTCGGAGTTGCCAACAGTCTCGCTCGAAGGAATTTCAGGGTCATGGTCTCCTGAATTGGATAATACCGCGACAACAACATATACGTTCACGCCAGACGCTGGACTATGTACATCGAATGCAACATTAACAATAGTTATTGATCCTAACATACCACATTTTGATGAGATATTACCAATTTGTTCAGGTGATAACCTTTCGGAACTAACAACCTCTTCACAAGAGGGAATAACAGGCTCATGGTTTCCCCCCAATGTAGACACCAAGCTGACAACAACTTACACGTTTACTCCGGACGAAGACCAGTGCGCTTCTCCTGCATTTTTAACAATTGTTGTTAATCAGTATGAAGCGGATTTTAAAAATCTAGCTATATGTAGTGGTACACCAATTGAAGAACTTCCTTCCCAGTCGCCAAATGGGGTATCTGGATACTGGAGAGAATTAGATGAAAGCTCATACATTTTTTATCCTGATGAAAATCAATGTGCACAAAACAATGTGGTTGTTAAAGTGATATCACCTATTAAACCAGAGTTTATAGAAGTCAGCCCAATCGAAGTTGGTGCTATGACAGATGATTTATTGCCCAATATATCATTAAATGGAATAGCTGGTGAATGGTCTCCTGAACTAAATAATACTGAAACTACTACATATACATTTACTCCGAGTCCAGGGCAATGTGCAGAGGCTATACAAATGAAAATTTTAGTGGCATCGGCTAGATTTAATTCTCCTTTAGACTATTCAGAAGAACAATCAGAAGGACTTGCTAACGTTGTTTCTCTTATAACCTCAGCTACGGGTAACTCTGGCGAAGTCGGCATCACATCGGGTGAGGTTTCAGTTTCTCCGTCTGGTGCAGGTTTGTATAATATCCCAATAAATGTACCCCCGGGAATCAAGGGAGTAGCCCCTCAAATCTCTCTATCATACAATAGCCAGTCAGGAATGGGTATTGCCGGATATGGTTGGAATTTAGGTGGTTTGTCCGCAATTACAAGGATACCATCGACAAAATTTCACGATGATATTATCGATCCGGTTGACTTTGATGACTATGATCGCTTCGCTCTTGATGGACAAAGATTGATATTAAAGACAGGTGTCTACGGAGGAGCTAATTCAACTTATGAAACAGAACAATTCTCCAATATCAGAATAACGTATACGGGTTCCCATTTTAAAGTCGAATATCCTGATGGCGCAGTAGCTTACTACGGTCAAACCGCTGATTCAAAAGCCGCTATAACATATCATATTACTTACTGGGAAAATTTGCAATCCTTACGTGTTACCTATAACTATACAAAATCAGTAAATCTATCATACATAAATACAATTAAATACGGCTCAAGGGGAACAACTACGCCTATAAATGAAATTAAGTTCAATTACACGAACAGAGTCAGAGAAGAACAATATTATATTGCTGGTGTAGATTTCAAGGACAATAAAATACTAGAGTCAATAAATATAAAAGGAAATAATGTTCCCTATAAAAATTATGTTCTGTCTTATGATCAGGCTCTCAAATATCATAGGCTGAAAAAGGTAACTGAAAAAAATGGAAACTCTTCCAAATCATACAACCCTACTACTTTTGAATATGAAAATGAAAACTTTTCCATAAATACTGTAAGATCAACGACTCCAAATTTTATTGATAACGTCCCTTTTCAGAACAGTTATGAGTACTTTACAAGTGGATTTTGGTTTCTGGATCCGGGAGGCTTACGATTTAAACCGAAGGATGTCATAAACGGTGATTTTGACGGTGATGGAGACCAGGATTTTATTTATAAGAAAAAATTGTATAGAAAAATTGATGATTCTGGGGCGCAACCAATTGTAGTAGACTTTGCTGGTTTAATTGATTACGACATATTTTCACAATTCCCTATTAGGACGTTAAGTAAAAAATCAGTTGGGACTTATCAGGTACTCAACAGGGATACTTGGTGTTTCGAAAAAATTAAAGAAATTGGTTCAGACACTACAACGCTCGAATTTCTCATCTATGGTAAAAATGAAAATGATGATAGTGTAACCAAATTATATTCAAAAGAAGTTACTGTCAAAGGTAGTACTCCTGAAGAGCTTACAGGCGATTTCAATGGTGACGGATTTACCGATCGATTACTTCTTAAGCACAACACAGCTTCTTCACGGGAACTTTACTTTGTAAATTTAGACCCAAGGATTTCAGTCGATTATATTAAAAATTTAGGTGTTATTCATAATGTATCTCCGAAATTTAACTTAGAAAAAGAGTCACATATTTATATTGCGGATATGAATGCCGATGGGAAATCTGATATTGTTGTATTTCAAGGCACTACAAATAAAATAGTTATTTATTCATTGGGTGATAATGATAATTTAATCACTTTATGGGAAACACCAATTAATTACTTAACTCCGAATAATAAAATATTTTACGAACAAATTCTTGTCCGAAGAATTTATGAGGAAACACATTCATTCATGTACAACATATACGATAAGTATTATTATGATCCGATTTTTGCCGATTTGAATGGAGATGGCAACACTGACATAGTTCTACGCGGGCTCGAAAGAAAAGTCCTAATATCTACAGGAGTAGGTCTAAAAAGTGAAGCTCTTCCAAATACATTTCCTCCTTCAAAAGAAAGTAACATATTTATACCGACCGATTTTGACAATGATGGGAAAACAAATATTGTTGCCTTTAGAAAGATCGGAAATAGCAAATGGACTGTAAATAATCTTTCAAGAACATATAATGGTACATGGACTTCATATTGGGATACCTTTACTAATAGTGATCCGTCTCATTGCAGTTCTACAATTACGGATATGCTGCCTTTTATGGTAAAAACAAGTAAAGTGTATACTGACCATCCACAGATTTTAGGTATGGAATGTCAGTATAAAGACGGTTGCTATAGAAATTTCAAAATAGGATTCTATACCAATATGAACTCCTGTTCAACTAATAAATCGCTACAAAAAATTACTTCTGGTAATGGAATGAGGGATTATTTATACTATGATCAGTTGGTACCTGGAGGCGTTTGTTATAAACCAGCAGGTCAAATAGAGAGTTATCCTAATTATGACATAGGAGGAAGCTCTACATTGAGGGCGGTGGAGCACATCTCAAAAGAGGTAACACCTGGATCATTTAAACATCAATTCTTTAGATATATGGGTGCCACAGCAAACAGCGAAGGTTTGGGCTTTCTTGGTTTCCGATCATTAATAAAAACGAACTGGTTTTCAGATGTAACTAAAGTTATATCAACAATAACTGTAAACGATATGTCCCTTAGAGGAAATCCTGTAATGAGTTTTTCAATAAATGGATTAGCGTCACCGGATAAAGTATTGTTACCAGGCGATCCATATATCAGTAAAACTTTATACACCTACAATAATAATTTGGCGCAGAATCCGCTCCAAAGTAACAAAGTGTTTAAACTTAGAAACACTTTCACTCAGATTTTTAACGGGTTAGAAGGGACTATAAATGATATTACTTCTACTTACGATGAATATAACCTAAAAAGTACTAAGACAGTATTACGAGGTAATGACTCACCTGTAAATAAAACAATTGAAGAGGTATATAGTTACGATAACCTGATATCATCACCTTATCTTATTGGTAGGCCTAAATCTAAATTTGTCACATCTAAACTTGGAAGTGATACGTCTGTAAATGAAGAAGTATACACTTTTGAAAATGATTTATTAAAGGAAACAAAACAGAGAAGTACAAACTCTGGAGTCGCTACAATTTACCTGACAGAGAAAAATAGTTATGATGTTTATGGAAATATAATAAATAAGACAATTTCTGCACCCAATCTAACTGATAGAATCAGTTTGTTCGAGTACGATGCGCAAACCCATAGATTCTTAACTAAGACAACCGATATGGTTGGATTGGAAACTGTTTTTACTTATAATTTAAGTACTGGACAATTACTTTCAGAGATTAGTCCTTCAGCAACTGGATTTCCTAAAAAAAATATATACAGTTATGATACATGGGGCAAACTGACAAATACTACAAATTATCTCGGAAATACTACGGTTCTTTCGTCTACTATAACATATAAAAATATTTCAGAAGGAGTTCAACAAAGCGTCTGGGCGAATGACGGCAGTGAAAGTAAAGTAATTCTTGACTATTCGGGGCGAAAATTACACGAATTAAATAAGAATATAAATAATAAGTGGTCCTGCATATCTACTCAATACGACTTCAACAATCAACCCTTAAAGATAAGTTTACCTTATTTTATCGAGGGTAATAACTACGGAAATTTTAAAGTATGGAATGAATTTCAATACGACCGTTACGGCCGGGTAATACAATCAAATAATTTAAAGACATCATCCTCTAATGGTAAACAGACTTTATATAGTTATACAGGTTTATCTGTTATGGAAAATGATGGACAAAAACAAAAAACAACTCTAAAAAACAATTATGGCAGCATTAGCCAGATTAGTGAGTCAGGGGGTGAAACCATAAATTATAAATATTTTGCAAATGGAAGCCTAAAATCGACAGAAACAGGGGGTGCAGAAACACTTATTGAACAAGATGGTTTCGGTAGGAGGAAAACTTTAATTGATCCATCTGCGGGAACATATAGATATATGTATACTAATTTCGGAGATCTTGTGTCTGAAGAGATAGAAGATAAAGGTATTACCGAATACGTCTTGGATAATTATGGAAGAATAACTGAGAAAAAAATAAAAGGTTATGGAAATGATATTACTGATAGCAAAATTCAGTACGGCTATAATAATTACAATTTGGTAAATTCAGTATTGTTGATAGATGAGGCTAATGATTATAGAATTAGTTACAGCTACGAATATGATAACTTTTTGAGACTAAAAAAAACCAGGGAAGCTAGAACATCAAGTGTAAATTCTAAAAAATTCTTTGATTTCCAAAGAGAATATTTGTATGATGGCTTCAGTCGAGCGGATAGAGAAAAGTACTATGCTAAAGATGTACGCACTGGGAAGTTGCTCGAAAAATGGATTAAAACATATTACAAGAATGGTTCTAAACACCAGTTGTTTGATATGTTGAATAGTACAACCGTCGGTAACACCAAACTTTGGCAAACAAATTTAACGGAACCGGGAGGAAGAGTTACCACCGCAACCTTAGGAAATAATGTCGAGATCTTGAATGCAATTGGCAATAATGGGATTCCCATTTTAACGGTACATAGCAAAGGGGCAAACAATGTAATTTTTTTACATACAATTTTTTCCGCTACGACAGGAAACTTGTCTTCAAGAAAGTATATGCTGGGTAACACAAATTGGAATGAAAACCTTTCCTATGATAGCTTTGACAGACTAACCGAATTTAAAAATAATGCCGGATATCAATCTCAGTTATATAATGCTAATGGAACTATTTCAAAAAATAATGCGGGTGCGTATGAATACCATGCGCAAGGTAAGCCTTATACTCAAACAGCTCTAAGTGGTTCAGATCCTGCAACATTAAATTTCTACAGGAATAACCGACAAGATATTGATTATAATGTATTTAATAGCCCAGTATCTATATCTCAAAATGAAACCGAGCGAATCAATTTTGAGTATAACGCATTTAACCAAAGAGCAGTGATGTACTATGGGAATCTGGAAGAAAATAAAAATGACAGAATTATGCGTAAATTTTACAGCTCTGATGGGAGTATGGAAGTGCGTAGAAGAACTGTATCAGGTAGTAATACAAATGAATTTACATTTTATATAGGAGGGGATGGTTATACAGCCCCGGTAGTATTCAGAGGAGATGGTAGTAACAAGGCATACTATTATCTACACAGGGATTATCAAGGTAGTATATTGGCAATAACTAATAGCACCGGAAATGTAATAGAACAGAGACTATTTGATGTATGGGGCAATGTAATCGGCTATAAGGGCACTAGCACCACGATTCCGACTTCTAGTACATCTCTATTCCTTGATCGCGGTTATACGGGCCATGAGCATTTGTTAGGGGTTGATCTTATAAATATGAATGGCAGAATTTATGATCCGAAATTACATCGTTTTTTACAGCCTGATGACAATATACAAGATCCAACAAATCCACAAAATTTTAATAGATTTGGCTACTGTTTAAATAATCCGACCAAGTACTCAGATCCAACTGGAGAATGGTGGGATATAGCTCTAGGCTTTGTGTTCTCCGCTTATGTACATGGAGCGCAAGCTACAGGCCAGGCTAATCCGTTGAAATGGAATGCGGGACAAATTATCAATGCAGTAGGAGCCCCTGCATCTCAAGTATTATCGCTGGGAGCAACTAATTTTGCAAACGCATATGTAGATAATTATAATAAAGAATCGCTGCTGAGTGGCACAGTTGGAAGTATACCTGTAGATTACTCTTTTATTAAAGTAGATTACTCTTGGAGCCAGCTAAAAAGCGACTATCTCCGCATGGGACGTAGGGCTGACTCGTGGGCTGAAGGAGAAGGAGGACAAGCTTTTGGTCAATTTGTAGCAGGGATGAACCCTATAATAAGTGGTTACAATGCTTATTTAGGAGTGACGGAAGGTAAAGACATGTATGGTAACGAGATGGATAATGGAGATACTGCTCTTACAATAGCAAGTCTAATTCCATATGGAAAGTTTACCAAATATCTTAAATTTGGAAGTTTTACTGACGATGCTTTGAAAATGGGAAATGATTTTGCAGAAGCGATTAAATTTTCAACTTCATCCAAATCTTTAAAATACGCTAGAAACTACACTATTTATAATTCTAAAGGAGAACTTTATAAATTTGGTGTAAGTGGTGCTGATCTAGTTAGGTATAACAGGTCTTTAAAACAAGCTGGACCTGGAGCTTATGGTAAATATTCAGATGCAATTTATAAATATCAAGCTCATATAAATGAAAAATATTTAAGAAGTTTGCATTATAATTCTACAGGACAATATACCATACCTGGGATGAAAATCCCTTATCCAATTGATTTTGCTACAGGAAGACCAATAAAACCATAAATTATGAATATAGAAAGGACTCTGTTTTGGTTTAATGATAAAGAATCACTTATAAATATCAATGATGATTTTTTTGGAATAGGCATTTTATTGAATAGATTATTGAATGAAATTTATAACGGGAAAAAAATTAAATTTATAAATATTGAATTTAATACCGAAGAAACGTATAATTTATACCCTATTATGCCAAAGGATAGTCCATATTATTATGGTGGACATTTAACCTATTATGGAATATTTGACTTATCTGAATTTAATACGCTAAGCATAGAAGGAAAAACTAAATACATTTGGGATAAAGCGTATCATTATCTTACTAAATCAGCTGAAGAAATGAAGAATAGAGATTTGTTGGAAGCCGCGAAATATGCTTACAATAAAGGTTTAAAAATCGGTCTTAATCCAGATTACAGAATTGTGGAAACTGATGTAATTATTTCCGGCGAAACTATAAAAGCAGCAGTCTGGATAAATTTTAAAGAAGATGGCATGTATTCTACCTTTACGCTAGAAAAAGAAGGATTTATAATTTTTGAAAAGAACATCGACAAGACGAAGAAAGGAATAGAATTTTTCTTAGAGATGTATAAAGCAATAAGTTTTGAGAATAATATTTTTATAGTTAAAGGAAGAAAAGATGTAGAATATCTTCCTTTAAAGATTTCTTTAAAAGAAAATATTTTAAAATAACTACTGAAAGAGGAAAAGACAAAATATTTATTTTATCTAGATAAGCAATCACTCCAGGTATCTTGCTCTTAGAGGCTTTGCCTAAACTGGTAAAGTAAATTTCGCGCTATCGTTTTTTTGATGAATGTCGAGAAAATAAAGTGAATATGAAAGGTGAAAATTTATATACATAAGTAGAAGAATTATTAAGCGAGCTTTATAAAAATAAGAAGTCAACAACAGAAAGTACTAAAACTTATATGATGAGATTTTTAAAAAAAAAGTGGCTTACAAGGTGATTCCATAGTACAATTTGAATATGGGCAACAATTCGAAGAGTATATTTTTTTTATGTAGATTCGAACTACGATGCAAAAAAATGTTTCTTTTTGTAGTCAAATATTTTTTGATACATATAATGTCCCTTCCTGAAATAAGTCGCCTTTTATGTCAACTTATTTCAGGAAGGGACATAGATTTGGCTACTGTTTAAATAATCCGAACAAGTACTCAGATCCAACTGGAGAATGGTGGGATATAGCTCTAGGCTTTGTGTTCTCCGCTTATGTACATGGAGCGCAAGCTACAGGCCAGGCTAATCCGTTGAAATGGAATGCGGGACAAATAATCAATGCAGTAGGAGCCCCTGCATCTCAAGTATTATCGCTGGGAGCAACTAATTTTGCAAACGCATATGTAGATAATTATAATAAAGAATCGCTGCTGAGTGGCACAGTTGGAAGTATACCTGTAGATTACTCTTTTATTAAAGTAGATTACTCTTGGAGCCAGCTAAAAAGTGACTATCTCCGCATGGGACGTAGGGCTGACTCGTGGGCTGAAGGAGAAGGGGGACAAGCTTTTGGTCAATTTGTAGCAGGGATGAACCCTATAATAAGTGGTTACAATGCTTATTTAGGAGTGACGGAAGGTAAAGACATGTATGGTAACGAGATGGATAATGGAGATACTGCTCTTACAATAGCAAGTCTAATTCCGTATGGAAAATTTACCAAATATCTTAAATTTGGAAGTTTTACTGACGATGTAACAAAGGGAATTAGTTCATTGTTTAAAGGTAAAACATTCCAACAGTACAAAGCTATGAGAGGCGGGACAGAAACGCTAGCTATGATAGAAACTAGTACTGGTATACAAAGAATAAGTACTGAATTTCATCATGTTTTCATCAGCCAACGTATGCAAAAAGCATACAATATCCCTAACTTTGCTGTTAATAATAGAATAAATGTCTGGAAATTAAATACCATTCAACACTCACTAATTGATCCCTATAGATATAATTTTTTGAGAGCAGGTATTAAACCTCAGGTTGGATGGTTTAATGAATACAATTGGTTTACAAAATTTTAAATATAATTATATGTTTGGATTATTTAAAAGAACTAAAATTGAGATTTGGGAAATTCAATTACTAAAAAAAGCATTAGAAAAGCTACCAAAAGAATATTCCAGTTTAATAGATCAAATTAATGATGGTCTGCTTAAGGGAGTATTAATACACGCTAGTGATATCAATGGTTATATCGCTTTTACATATAATTCTAATGTACTAAAAAAATATGAAATAAAAAATGAGTCCGGTTTTAAATTAGGCAACATTAGAGTATTCGATAAAAAGTCTTTAAGATTTTTAATATTGACTATATATGTATCTAGTGGGACTATTAATGGATATGCCTTGACAGGGGGAAAAAAATATGATCTTGACTTAAACAATTTAGATATTTCCTCCTTGAAAAAAGAATATAATGTAAATTATGATTACAAACAAATTTTAAATATTCTTGATGTAAACGAAAGGGAGCTTATTAATTCATCCAATATTTATTCGGTTTATTTAGGGGATAAAGAATTTTTTAACATAAGAGAGTTAGAAGATGGAAATTTTGTTGGCATGGATAAAGAGAATAATATATATAAAATTACTCATGATCCATTTGAAACAACTATCATAGAAAGGAATAAGCTAATCGACATTCTTAATGGGAAACTAGATCTTAATTAATTTAAAGTTAGCTATGGTTCCAACATTCTCAATCTTATTCAAATAAAAATGTGTCATTGTAAGGAAGAATCTATACATACGAGATACGTATTTTAAATCAAAAAGTTCGAATTTAATTCATCCAAGGCTACAAGACCCGCTTCATGCAAATGGAGCGGGTTTTTTGTTTACAACAATAATCCTTACTGAACTTTTGATCCAAATTCCCCCGATAGCTATCGGGGTTGGCGAGGCTACAACAAAAGCCGCACAGTAATGTGCATGTAACTCATTATAAACCTAAAACCGCTATTTTCCTACTCAAAACACTGAATTACAACATAATATTAACATTTATTGTTATACATAGGCTTTTAAATTATAGTAATTTTATGACTAATAATTTTAAAAAGTCCTTTTATGAGCATCGATACTTCAAAATTCGACAAGGCACTAAAAGCTTCGGCACAATATGGAAAGGTAGATCACCAACCCGATTCAAGCAAAGAGGTACAGCGCAATACCCCAGAAAAGACAATGCCTTTTTCAGACCAGATTGGCAATTACCAGCGTAATAAAGCCATTCCCATAAAATCATTTGATAACAGCAAAGTGTATATTATAGGCAGTGGCATTGCCGGAATGTCGGCAGCCTACTATTTTATGCGTGACGGAAGGATTCCCGGTGAGAACATCATATTTATAGACCAGGCACATGTTGAAGGAGGGTCGCTTGATGGTGCCGGAAATGCCGAACAGGGTTTCATCATCCGCGGTGGCCGTGAAATGGATATGACCTATGAAAACCTATGGGATATGTTCCAGGATATTCCGGCATTCGAACTTCCTGAGCCCTACAGCGTACTCGACGAATACCGCTTGGTAAACGATAACGACCCTAACTTCTCTAAAGCAAGGCTTATTCATAACAAAGGCGAAATAAAGGATTTCAGCAAATTCGGGCTTAATAAAAAAGATCAGCTGGCCATCGTTAAACTGCTCATGAAGAAAAAAGAAGAGCTTGACGACCTGACCATACAGGATTATTTTAGCGAATCTTTCCTTGACAGTAACTTTTGGTTCTTTTGGCGTACCATGTTTGCTTTCGAGAACTGGCACAGCCTGCTGGAGTGCAAGTTATACATGCACCGCTTTTTACACGCTATAGACGGTATGAAAGACTTTTCGTGTCTTGTTTTCCCTAAATACAACCAGTACGACTCGTTTATAACACCTTTGAGAAGATACCTTGTAAGCAAAGGGGTTCAGATACGTCTCAACACCCTTGTAAAAGATCTTGACATTCATAGCAACACCGACGGAAAGGCAGTAAAAGGCATAATTACTGAACAGGAAGGAATTGACGGCATGATACCGGTAGGCAAAGATGATTATGTTATCGTGACCACCGGATCAATGACGGAAGATACTTTTTATGGTACCAACACAACAGCACCAATAGCCGGCATAAACAATGATGATAGCGGATTGAGCGACGGTTGGAAACTATGGAAAAACCTTGCGGCAAAATCACCCGTATTTGGCAAGCCCGAAAAATTCTGCAGCGACATCAAAAAATCGTCATGGGAATCGGCAACGCTAACCTGCAGGCCATCGGCATTTGTAGAGAAACTCAAACAATTATCGGTAAACGACCCCTATTCAGGCAGGACCGTAACCGGAGGCATCATTACCATTACCGATTCTAACTGGTTAATGAGCTTTACCTGCAACAGGCAGCCCCACTTCCCTACACAGCCCGACGACGTGCTGGTAATATGGATTTATTCCCTGTTTATGGATAAGGAAGGAAACTACATAAAGAAAACAATGCCTGAATGTACCGGGAATGAACTTTTGGCAGAACTTTGCCATCATTTAGGCATTATAGACCAACTGGACAATGTAATAGACAACACAATAGTTCGTAGTTCGTTCATGCCATATATCACCTCCATGTTTATGCCAAGAGCAAAAGGTGACCGCCCTAGGGTAGTGCCTGAAGGATGTACTAATTTGGGGTTGGTAGGCCAGTTTGTAGAAACCAACAACGATATCGTATTTACGATGGAAAGCTCGGTACGTACTGCAAGGATTGCCGTATACCACCTGCTGAACCTCAACAAGCAGGTTCCGGATATCATTCCGCTGCAATATGACATTCGCCACTTACTAAAAGCGGTGCAGTCATTAAACGATTACCAGCCTTTTCCGGGTGAGGGTATTTTGAGAAGAGTACTTAAAGGAACCTATTTTGAGCATGTGCTAGCCGAAAATGAGCAGGAACACGAAGAGCACGAATCATTTTTCATGGAGCAAGTCGGTAAATTCCAGGACTGGATAAAAGGACTTAAACACTAAAAAAAGAAAGAGGCCATTGGCCTCTTTCTCGTCTTCAGATGTATGTGGGTTTGTTAAGCCGCAACTTCTTTTATAAATTCGCCGGTGCTTTTAAAATAAGCAGCAACGTTTTTACCATCTTTGGTCAGTACAAATTTATAATCGGTACCATCCTGGGCTTTAAGTGCTTCTACAAGTTCAAAGCCTTTGTATTTTGCGACAGCCTGTTTTAATACTTCAGGAGCAATCTCATCTTGTTTAATCTTGGCATATTCTTTCTCCTGGTTAGGTGTTTGTGATACCTGTGCAGGAGTCGCTGTTGTAGTTACCGGTTGTGTAGTTTGTACAGTTTCTGTTTGTGCGCTTGCCGCAAGTCCTAAAACTAATGCAGCTGCTAAAAATAAATTCTTCATAATGTGTTCTTTTTCAATATTGTAATGCATAAGAATATGAAAGAATCATACCAATCAGCCCAGAAAATACATAAACAACTAATTTACAGGAATTTATACGTTTCCGATATTTTAAATTTTTGTGAGGAATTCCACATTTTTTGGGGATAAGTCCACATAATTCGCTGCATTTTGTACCTTTCTGATGAAATTCAGTCCCATGAAAACACATCATTATAACACTACAGTAAACTGGACAGGCAATTCCGGTAAAGGCACAGAAAATTATAAGGCATACACCCGTGACTACACTATTGCTGCCAACGGAAAACCCGAAATAAACGGCTCATCTGATCCTGCATTTCTCGGAGATCACACCCGCTACAATCCCGAAGAGCTATTGCTGGCATCATTATCTTCCTGCCACATGCTTTGGTATCTGCATTTATGTTCTGAAGCAGGCATAATTGTTACTTCCTATATCGACAGAGCCCAAGGCACCATGGCCGAAACTCCCGATGGCAGCGGGCATTTTACCGGTGTTACGCTAAAGCCTGACGTAATTGTAGCCAATGCTTCAATGATCTCCAAAGCAAACGAACTGCATCATAAAGCTAATACGATGTGCTTTATAGCCAACTCCTGTAACTTCCCTGTACTGCACGAACTGTCGTGCATTGCCGAAAAATAAAAAAGCCCCTTAAAAGAGGCTTTAGCACTATTGGGTTTTAGCTATTAATGTATAAAAAAGATATTCGTTATGATTGCTGTTACACTCAGGGCAACACTAAAGAGTAAAGTGTTGAACACTACTTTAGGTGTCATTTGGGCCAAAACCGTTCCGTTGAAAATGCTACAAAAGATTACCACAAAGAACAGCTGAACCATCTGTAAAGGTGAGTTACCGTGTTGAAGTATCAGCATGGCGGCAAAACCACCAAGCCCACTCTGCAGTAAAACTGCCAGTGTACTAAATCCCATGAAACCCCTTGTGTATGTGTCTAGATATTTTTGATATGTGCTCATGACTAAAAGTGTATTTAAATTTATAATACAAATTTACAATACTGGTTATCATACAATTATGACATTTATCATATTCTGTTATTTTTGTTTGTATATATTAAATACCAAAAGCAAAACCCCGCTGCTAACGGGGCTAAGGAGCTAGTTTAAAGTAAAACTCTGGGGGCCGAACTCTTCGTAGAAGATATTTGCCTTGTCCACATTAAGGTTAATGAGCGACTGGTATTGTGTTTTAATGAATAGTTCCGGTCCGCAGATGTAATAATGGGCATTTTCAAGCAATATGGCTTCTTTGCAATGGTTCAGGTCTACCCTTCCTGTTATTACGTTTTCTGAATTACCCTCAGGATTTTCATTAAACAAGTATGTCTCCAGCCAGTCTCCTTCTTGTTCGATTGTGCTCACCACATCTTTAAAGGCATGTACAGCAGCATTTCGATAACCATGCACCCAAATGGTTTTGTTTTGGGCATTATTCTTATTGGTTTCCAGCATGCTAAGCATTGGTGTTACTCCAATACCACCGCTTATCAGTACAATTGGGGTGCCTGCAGGTTTTAAAGAAAAGATACCCGCAGGTGCCGAAAGCATTACGGTATCACCCTCTTGCTTTTTGTGCATTGTATTCGACACCATTCCTGCCGGATTCTCTCCTATAGCGGCTTCCTTTTTTACCGATATCCTGTAATATTCAGGGCTATGTGCGCCCGAAAGGCTATACTGCCTCGGCTGTCTTAATCCCAATTCTTCAACAAAAACCTGCACGCTTATATACTGCCCGGCTTTATAATCAGCTATTGGGTTGCCATCCGAAGGATATAAATAGAAGGATTTAATTTCTGCCGATTCCTCTGCTATCTCCTTTATGGTAAATTCCCTCCAGCCGTTCCATCCCCCAGGTGTTTCAATATTGGTTTTATACATTTCCTGTTCCAGTCCGGTCATAATCGCTGCAAGTTCGTTGTAGGCCACAGTCCAGGCTTCAAGTAATTCCGGTGTGGCAGCATCGCCCAGCACCTCGCTTATGGAAGCGATAAGATTTTCGCCTACAATGGCATACTGTTCCGGTTGTATGTTCAGGCTTACGTGCTTGTTGCCTATTCCTTTGAGCACATCGATAAGTACCGCCGGGTTGTCTATATGTTGGGCATAAGCCAGTACAGCTCCTGCAAGAGCTTCTTTTTGGCGGCCGTTGGCCTGGTTGCCCATGTTGAATGTTTCTTTAAGTTCGGGATTTCGGCTTAGCATTCTCTTGTAAAAATGTGCCGTGAGTACCGCACCTGCAGCCTGTAATGTAGGCACGGTAGCGGTAACCAGTTCTTTCTGTCTGCTGTTCATGTTGTATATTTAAAATTATGGGTGGATAAAGAATATATTGGCTATAAGAATAATGGTGTTTATAAACACGCTCGCAAGCAGCAGGTTAAAAACAACTTTGGGTTTTTGCTGAGACAATACGCTACCGTTAAAGATCATACACAGTATAACAACAAAGAACAACTGCACCATCTGGGCGGGAGAAGTTCCGTTTTTCAAAACATACATTGCTACGGCAGAACCCCAACAACTCTGGAATAAAATAGCAATGGTGTTAAAACCTATGTAACCCCTTGCATAATTGTCTAAATATTTTTGATAAGTGCTCATGACTAAGTGTATTATAATTTATATACACAAAGTTATGGCGGGTGTAAGGGTGGGGTTTATGACCTACATCATAAGAAGAAAAATTATCTGAAAATTTTTCTGTCGGTAATGGTCAGGAAGCCTTTTTTCTCTAAAGTCTTTATGGCACGAATCACGGTTTCCACGCGCAGACCGGTAAGGTCGGCTATCTGCTGGCGGGTTAATGCTACCTTGTATTGTTCTTCCGGCTTAAGGCCAACAATCTCTTTAAAATAGTCGATAAGCTTAATAATGCGGTGCTCGGCATCCTGAGATGATAGCTCCGATGCCATTATCGATTTAAAATAAAGGCGCTGCGAAAGCGCAACACTCATGGCAAGATTAACGTCGGGATTTTTGCGAAGCATCTCAAAGAAAGCTTCTTTAGACATTAGCAGCACTTCGGCATCGGTAATGGCTTCGGCATTCGCCGGATAAGGTTTGTCAATAAAGAGTGGCGGTTCACCAAAACTCATTCCCGGGGTAAATATCCCCTGAATAAACTCCTTGCCCTCATCGTTAAAATTATTCATCTTTACCTCGCCGGCAGTTACCTGATAGTAGTATTTAGGCTTTTCTCCTGCATAAAAAAGTGTCTCCCCTTTTTTAATGTGGAGTTTGCGGGCACCAAATTCTAACAGTACACTTTCGTTTATCATGGGTAAAGATTAGTGAGGTAAAGGTAAAAATAAAAGCCGCTTTATGGCGGCTTTTATTGTAATTGATTGATGATGAACTCAGTATTATGGCCTTTCCCAGAAATAAGGTGGCTCAATGCCCAACGCACGCAGGTATACATACCCCTGTCCGCGGTGGTGTATCTCATTATCTATAAAGTATAATAACGTTCCGTATACAGGACCCGGATATTGTCCGAATGCGATGGTCGTTTCCTGAAAACGTTCCGGAGTCATTTGTACCCAAAGCGTATCTATTACTTTAGTTGTCTCGTCCCAAAGAGCCAGCAGGTCTTCTTTAGTTGTTGGCATGCCTACACCTGAGTGATGCGGCAGGTCGGCCATGTCTTTCCATACATTTGTTACAAGCCCAAGTATGCCCGGATTAGAAAGGTCGATTATTTCCATTGCCAGCTGAGAGAACGTCCTCATCCCCCCTATGGCGAATGTAAAGAGTTCTTTTTCAGGAAAAGCCTCAATTGTTCTGCGGGTAAGCGCTCTGTGCCCCTGCCAGTGTTTTAATAATGCTTCTGAAGAAATTACTGTTGATGTTGCTGTTTTAGTTTCCATAATTTTAAATTTTAAATGTTTGATGATGATTATGAAGCAAATTTAGGAGTGCCAAGTGACAGCCCTATGTCAACAGGTTTTTAGAAAGCAATTTTTTTTTGAGGAAGTTTTTTTTGGGGAATACTCATTATCACAACAAGCAATGATGCGGCAGTGGAAAAACAAATTCCGGCAAATAAAACAATTTGCTTAGAATTTCAGTTTACGATAGGTAAATAGCTTATCTGTAAATAATAGTATGCAGGTTGTTGCAGGTTGCGATAACGTAACGATATTTAATTCACCAAAAAGTGAATTTTTAAACAACTGACTTACAGTAACAATAAGAGTTACACATGGATTGTCAACACGCTTGTCAACGCCTTTTTATTCATTTTTACGGTTACTAGACATACTTTTACCATGCCTAAGGATAAGGAAAAATATTGTTGGGGAATATTTAGTACTTACCGAAGCAAAACATAAACTACGATAGTTAATTTTAGGTTTCAGCGAGCCCCTTTAATAGCTTAAAGGGGCTTAAATTTAATAAGAATGCTGCCCCCAACCGCGTCCAACATATTCTTACCTGTAGTCTTTCCCAACTACAGGTTTTTTATTTATACTCAATTGACCGGTCTGCTTTTTTGCACCTCAACAACATCTTCTTTTGTTATCACATATACTCTGTCTTCTTCTTTAGGTTCCATAACGTAAGTTCCGGTAAATTCGCCAAAGGCAGGTAATATGAGTTGGTTTGGCATGCAAAAGAAACATGGCAGCTTTAAGAACTGCCTGCCTTTACCTGCGAGCAATACAGCCGGATGTATATGTCCCGATATCGTATAAAAATTTACCCTTTCTTCAGGATCGTGCCTCAGCAGGAAACCGTCAATAGTCCATTCGCTTACAACGGTTATACCTAACTCTTCATATTTGTAAGGTGAAATGATATCGTGGTTGCCCGCGACCAGGATTATAGGCAATTGTGTACGCTGTGTCCATTCTTCAAAAAGCAGCCATTCGTTATTAAGCGTACTGTGAAAAAGGTCGCCTAAAAAACAGATACTTTCAGGATTAAAATACTCCACAGCGTTATCCAGCTTTACAAAGTTTTGAAACATAGCCCCTCCCGGCAATGCCGAGCCGTACTTCCTGAAGTGCGAGATCTTTCCCAAATGCACATCGCTGATGAGGAGCATGCGTTTCTCTACCCAGTACATAGCGCCCGAGCAGTGCAATACAAATGTGTTATTGTTTATGGTGGTTTCTAATGTCATTTTGTTCTTAACCTGCAAGGTCTGGAGTACCTTGTAGGTTTTACATTTATACCTACAAGGTTTTGAAAACCTTGCAGGAGATTAAAATAGCTTTTCTCAATACTTCTAACTCCCCTTCATATAACTCGCGGTCATTTTCTTTATCCTCTCGGCGAGCGTTTCACTGGTAAGCCTTTCCCGCAATCGGTCGGTTATGATAGGAAAGCTGAAAGGCGTTGGCTTTTCGCATTGCTTCCATACTATTTCCTGCTGCTGTATGCGTTCCAGCGCTATTATCAGGCGGCCTTCTTCCAGCTGGTGCTCAAAGGTCTCACGATAGGCCTGCTGAAATAACAAATTATCAGGCTCATAGTCACGGAACACCTCAAAAATAAGCTGCGAACTGCTTTGCAGGTGCTTGGTCTTGACAATTTTGCCGGGATAACCGGTAAAAACCAGTCCGGCAATAACGGCTATATCCCTGAATTTTCGCCTTGCCATTTCGGTCGCGTTAAGGCTGGCCTGTAAATCGTGATGCAGGTACTGTGGTGTAAATAGTTCGTTGTCCAAAACCTGCTGCATGTCTATTTCTTTATCCGAGAGCAATTCAAACCCATAGTCATTGTAAGCCAGGGAAAAACTAATTGGCGACAGCAGGCTGATGCGATAGGCCATTAAACTGGCTAATGCTTCGTGTACATAGCGCCCTTCAAACGGATAGAATATCGCATGATGACCTTCACGCGTCTTAAAGGTCTCTATCAAAAATTCATTTGCCTGCGGTACTATCGATTCCTTTCGCTGACGTTTGAACATAGGCGAAAGCGAACGCAGCTCTTTAGACATATCATGCCCATTAGCAGCATACAGCTCTTCGCGCAACAGCTCACTCATTTGGGCCGATAGGGTCATCCTGCCTCCCATCCAGCTGGCATGTTTTGCCTTAGCGCCGGGGTCGGCACGACTTACCAGTACTTCTGTATTTTTTATACGTCGAAGTTCAAGTTTACGACCGGCAAAAATAAATACATCGCCAGGATTGAGTTTAGAGATAAACCATTCTTCAATAGTACCGATAAAACCACCGCTAAAGTATTTTACATTCATGACTGCATCGCCTACAATGGTACCCATTTGCATACGGTGTCGCAAGGCAACCGCTTTACTTTGCACTTTAAATTTGCCGTCTGCTTCTATCTCTACCTTTTTGTATTCGTCATACGCCTGAAGGCTTTGGCTGCCCTTGGTAATGAAGTTTAAGCAAAATTGCCATTCTTCAGCTGTTATCCCCTGAAAACAAAAAGTGCTTTTTACTTCCTTAAATATCACGTCGGGATAAAATCCGTCAGATACCGAAAGGGTAACAAGGTATTGTATTAATACATCCCAACTGTTCAGATAAGGCACGCGGTCTTCTACCACCGTTTCCTGCACTGCCCTTTTTAGTGCCGAGGCCTCCACCAGCTCTATCGCATGCGTCGCCAAAAAGTAAATGTTGCTCTCCTGTCCGGGACGGTGACCGCTACGGCCGGCACGCTGCAAGAATCGGGCTACGCCTTTCGGGCCACCTATCTGTATTACGGTTTCAACAGGTGCAAAGTCGACTCCCAAATCGAGACTTGAGGTACATACTACCGCACGCAGCTGCTCATCGCGAATGGCCTGCTCTACCCATTGCCGCGTTTCCCTGCTGATGCTGCCGTGGTGCATGGCCATGTCTCCCGCAAATTCGGGATATTTATCCAGCAGGGCCTGAAACCATATTTCACACTGCGCCCGTACATTGGTAAATATCAGTGTCGTACGACTTTGTTTTATTATTTTGGCAACTTCATCAATCAAATGTAATCCCATGTGCCCCCTCCAGGGGTAGGCATCCATCTTATCGGGGATTATAGAAAGTACGTTTATCTTTTTGTTGATGTGTGCCCTGATAAGGGTGGCGTTTTCCAGTGCTTTCGACTCCGGTCCAAGCAGCACTTCCATAGCCTGCTGCAGGTTGCCAATAGTTGCAGATATTCCCCAAATACGCAGCTTAGGGGCAATGGCTTTCAATCTGGACAGTGCCAGTTCTACCTGAACGCCGCGTTTGGTGCCTAAGAGTTCGTGCCACTCGTCAATGATGATAGCACTACATCCCTTAAACACGGCATCATACCCTTTTGAGGCCAGTAATAGCTGAAGGCTCTCCGGCGTGGTAATGAGCAGGTCTGGCATTTTTGTCTTCTGCCTGCTGCGCTCTGCCGAAGTGGTATCTCCAGTTCGCACTCCTACGGTAAGCTGTGTCCCAAGATCATCTGCCACCCGTTCGGCAGCCTGCTTTATTTCGATGGATAGTGCGCGTAATGGCGTAATCCAAATTGCTTTCAGTCCGGGTTTATGTTTTGTCTTATAATCAGGGTTACTTTTAATATAGTCCAATACTATGGGAAACCACATGGCATAGGTCTTTCCACTCCCGGTGGGCGCGTTCAGCAGGCCATGTTTTCCTTGCAGGAAAGCGGTCCAGGTTTGTGTCTGAAAGGGAAATGGTTTCCATCCGCGGCCTTCAAACCAGCCAGTTGCTATGTCGTATAATTGTTCCCTGTTCATGTTTGTATATCATAATCGATCTGTCATTGCGAAGGAGCTTGCGGAGCGCTTACCTCCTCGCAATCACAAAACGCGCTACTTCGGAATCATGTCTTTCAAATCTTCAATAGTATTGGCTTCTTCAATAGTTTTGTCGTGGCGCCAGCGCAGTATTCGCGGAAAGCGTGTTGCCACACCACTTTTATGCCTCCCCGAGAGGGATATCCCTTCAAATCCTATCTCAAACACCAGCTTTGGTACTACACTGCGCACCGGCCCGAAACGTTCCAACGTATTCTTTTTAATATAATCGTCTACCTGGCGGAATTCAGCATCGGTCAGTCCTGAATAGGCTTTGGCAAAAGTGACAAGTTCCCGCGTTCCGTCTTCATTAGTTTGCCACAATGCAAACGTATAATCGGTAAAAAGGTTAGAACGCCTTCCGCTGCCGCGCATGGCATAAGTAAGCACGGCATCAATGGCAAACGGGTCGAGTTTCCATTTCCACCAGTCACCCTTCTTGCGGCCAACGAGATAGGGAGAATCTTTTCGTTTGAACATTAAACCCTCACTTCGCAGTTCACGTGCCTTTTGCTTTTCAGGCTGGGCATCGGTCCAATTATTAAAAGTTATCCTTTCCGAAAGCTGTAAGGGCAAAGCAAATGTTTTTACATTTTCATATAATTTCTCAAGCAACTGCCTGCGTTCTTCAAAAGGCTTCTGACGGATGTCTTCACCATTCCATTCCAGCAGGTCGTATGCTTTAATGATGACCGGAGTTTTTTTGAGCAATGCGGGCGAAACGGTCTTGCGGCCAATTCTTGTTTGCAGGTCATTAAAACTTCCTATAGCGTCATCAACCCAGGGCAGTATTTCACCATCGATTACGGTGCCATCAGGAATCAACCCTAAAAAACTGTTGAACTCGGGATACTTATCGGTCACCAGTTCTTCCCCACGGCTCCATACATAAAGGTGCCCGTTGCGTACTATCGTCTGCGAACGGATACCATCCCATTTATGTTCGGCACTCCATTGGGAGACATCCCCCAGCGATTCCGGTTCGCCTTCTATGGCATACGCAAGATAAAAAGGGTAAGGTTTCGACTGAAAGTCCTGCGCTTTTTCTTCTAACACCAAATCCTGAAAGCTGATACGATCAGGATTCCAGTCGCCCATAAGTTTGTAGGCAAGAATATCCTCGTCAACCCCTGTAGCTTTAGATAGTGCGCGGGTCATCAGTTTTTGGCTTACGCCAATCCGGAAGCTTCCTGTAATCAATTTGGTAAAAACAAACCGTTCATAGTAATTCAGAGCAAGCCAGTTGGTATGCAGATACTCTCGTTTCTCTTCGTCGGTTTTCTTTTTCAGGGCGATCATATCCTGAACATACTCGGTCAGGCTCTTATCGGAATGCTCTTTGGAGGTAGGAATAACAAGAGCTATCGTCTCTGCCAAATCTCCCACAATATGGTACGATTCCTCAAACAGCCATAACGGAATGTTAGCCAGTTCGGCCGCCCATATTCGCAAGAGTGTTGTATTTACCGGCCTTGGAGGCCGGCGGTGCGATAGTATTGCAATCGTCCATACTTTATCAGGATCACTCGCATTACGAAAGTATTCAGTCAGTGCATCCACCTTTACCGATGTTTTGTTGGAACTGTCCAATGCTTTTATGAGTTCGGCAAAATTCCTCATGCGTCGCCTCCTTCCTCTTCGCTAATCTCAGCCGGCGTTTTTAGTTCAGCATCACCTTCGTCGCCTTCATACTGGGTATGTTCGGTACGGGCATCGTAGCCCTGTTCGCGCAAATAGGCCGAAAATATATCACTATACCCGTGGGTACAAAGTATCTTTTCTGCACCGGTGGCTTTTATACTGTCAAGCAGTCCCTGCCAGTCGCAATGGTCGCTCAGTACAAATCCTTTGTCAATAGCCCTTCGTCGCCTTGCCCCTCGAAAAGCCATCCACCCGCTTGCCGATCCGGTAACAAAAGGTGTCATTCGGCGAATCCAAGGACTGCCATGTGCACTAGGCGGTGCCAGGACAATATTTCCAGCAATATCTTCTTTTTTTGTATCTCGTGTAATTAGAGTCGTTGGAGGGAAATCGACCATAGGACGCAATACTTCGGTCATATTCTCCACAGCACCATGGGTGTATATTTTTCCAATATCAGTATCTAAATATTTGAGCAGCCTTTGGGCTTTGCCCAGCGTATATCCAAAGAGGATTGAGGTCTTGCCTTCGGCCTTATTCTGTGCCCACCAATTGTTTACCTCAGTCATTACTTCTGCCTGAGGAGTCCATTTAAAGGCAGGAAGCCCAAAGGTATTTTCGGTAATAAATGTGTGGCATTTTACAACTTCATAAGGAGTAGATATTCCGTCATCTTCGGTTTTGTAGTCACCGGTAAAGACCCACACCTCCCCTTTATATTCAACGCGCACCTGTGCACTGCCTATAATGTGTCCCGCGGGATGAAAAGAGAATTTTACCCCGTTTATGGTAAAGGTTTCTGCCCAGTCTTTTCCGGTTACGGTAATTTCGCCAAGGCGATGCCTTATGATAGGCACATTCATATGATGGGTAATATAGTATTTATGCCCCCAACGGGCGTGGTCACTGTGGCCATGCGTGATGATAGCATTATCTACCGGCCGCCATGGGTCGAGATACACATTGGCCTTGGCACAATAGATACCTTTATCGTTAAAAGCCAGGAGGGGTTGTTTCATAAATCATTTTTAGCGGCCTCATAAAGTTACGACCGCTACACTGATTACACTATGCATTTCAGGGAAGTTTAACTTTTGTTAAACGAAAATAAAATTGTTAATCTTTTCAGGATTTGAAATAATAAGCAGCCTGCTATTGCAATTTAGTGCGCTTAAAATGTAAATTTGGCACAGCATGAAAAAAATTATAATTACACTACCCCATATAGTATTTACCTGCATAATAATGCTGTTTTTTGCTTCATGCACTAAAGACGAAAAACACAAGGCTACAGTTGGAATTACCCAATCGATGCGTACCACCGAAGGAGAAAACAACAAAGGTATCAACCAATGGCAGAAAGGAAATTACTCTGATGCCCTTGAGCATTTCACGAAATCCTATAATCTGGCAAAAAAGAATAAAGACACCGTACTTATAGGCACGTTGCTTAACAACATGGGACTCGTTAACTGGAGCATGGGCAATAACGATGCTGCGATGGAATGTTACAAAGAGGCTTCAGTAATAGCGGAACAATTAGGTGATAAATCGTTACTTGGACTTACACATACCAACCAGTCACTGATATTAAAACAGGAGAAAAAATTTGATGAGGCTTTTGAACATAATAACAAAGCCATAGCCCTGTTTAAAGAACTGAACGATTCGCGCAGTCTCGCCATAGCCTATAACAATCAGGGGCAGCTGTACCGTGCCAGCGGACAGCTGGATGCTGCATTAGACAATTACTTTCTTTCATTAGGTTATTGCAACCCAAAAGAATATCCCGAAGGAGAGGCCATTGCTTTTCAGAATCTCGCCTCTGTATACCGGGAAAAAGGAGCTATAAACAAAGCGTTAAAACCGGCACACCTTGCGCTGAAGCTGAGCTATAAACTGGGCAACAAAGTCAGGATAAGCGAGGCCTGTTTAGAACTGAGCTGGCTGCACGAAAAGCTACACAGGAACGATTCCGCGTTGTATTATTTTAAAAAGCATTATGATCTTACGGCAGAGATCATGTACAAAAACCAAGATAAGCAACTGGCCAAAAACCAGGCAAAACTGGGAATGGAAGTCAAGAACCTGCGTATAGATAATCTGCAGAAAGAGAAAGAAATTGCCAAAAACCAACTTTTGGTTATAATAGCAGGCATAGTAGTATTGTTGGTGCTTATAGGCTTCTTTGTCTACCGATATTTTTCGATAATGCGTTTCAAAAAGCGACAGCTGGAACTGGAGCTGTTAAATTCGCAACAGATTATTGAGATTAAGGAACAGGAACTGAAAACATATATCATTGACCTTTCGAAAAAGAATGCGGTCATCAGCAGCCTGCAAGAAGAAACGACGGAAACTGAGGTTCCGGTCAACCCTACGGAAGAAGAAATCGCCATATTACTGGAACAAAAGATACTTACAGATGATGACTGGGAAACGTTCAGAGCACGATTTATGGCTATTTACCCGGGCTTTTTTGCCCGAATTAAAGCAAACGGCATACAACTTACCGAAGCCGAAACACGTCTGTTGGTACTCATGCGCCTTGAACTTAACAGCAAGGATATGGCCAACATATTAGGTATTTCTCCCCAAAGCGTACGCGTCTGCAAAATGAGATTAAAGAAAAAACTTCCTGCTGATAAATATGAATCGGTAGAGGATTTTCTTGCTGAATTAACGCGGTAACTCCGTAGCCACAAATTACATAAATCAGCACCAATTGAGCATCCATAAACACACTGGCTGCCAACTTTAAAACTTAAACTTTAAACCAGTGAATTACAATTCAGGATGCTGTTCAAGATAGTCTTTCAGCATTTCTTCCAGCGTTTGGTAATATTTGCCAAGTGCATCGGCATCCACTTCAGGGTGCTCCAGTGTCGGAAGGGTTTCCTGTACTTCACTCAGGTATTTGGAGAGCTGCGGATAGCGTTCCTGGATAAGTACGGTAATCTTTAATATCTTTTCGGTAAGCTCTTTTTTGGTTTCCATAAATGGCAGATTTTTAAGTAGTAGCGTAAATTTAGTAATAATTTTCGTGTTTTACACCAATTGCAGAATTCCTAAAAATTTCATAACACATCTGAATTGGCACAGATGTTGGATTTAGGCTTGTAACTAACAATCTAAATCGAAAAAGAAATGAGAACACTAAACACCATACTGATCGCAATAACACTTATTGTTTCAGGCAGCACACAGGCACAGGTATCTGTTGGGCTTAATGTAAATATAGGTTCGCCTCCCGCATGGGCACCTCCACCGCCGGTACACACCGAAGTGCGATACTATTACCTCCCGGAGATCCAGACCTACTACGACTGCAACACGAGACACTACATCTATATGGACAACGGACGCTGGGCACGCCGTACCTACCTGCCCGTTGCTTACAGGAGATATGACCTGTACCGAGGGCCAAAAGTAATGGTGAACAACTATTATGGTGCTTCTCCTTATACTCACTACAAGCCATACAAAACAAAATATAAGCCTTCTAAACATTACAGGCATGATAACCGTCACCACGACAAACATCATGACGATCATCGCGATGACCACCGTGGCAGAGGCCATGGAAGGCATTAAAAGGAAAACCGGCTCAGGCCGGTTTTTTTTTGTGTTTTGGCATATATATTGCATTTATAAAATTATGGATGAGATAATGAAAAGGGAGCAAAGAAGCAAAATAATGCGTGCTATTAAAAGCAAAAATACTTCTGCTGAAGTTACTTTAGCAAAATCATTATGGCATAAAGGATACAGATATAGAAAGAATGACAAAAGATTTTTTGGGTCACCTGATTTGGTTTTCCAAAAATATAAAATAGCAATATTCATTGATAGTGAGTTTTTCCATGGGTTTAATTGGGAAGAAAAGAAATTAAAATTGAAAGATAATCGCGAATATTGGATATCAAAAATTGAACGCAATATGCTTCGTGACAAAATGGTAAATGAATATTTGTTATCAAAAGGTTGGAAAGTCATGAGATTTTGGAGTTTAGAAATCAAAAGAAATGTACGGCCTTGTGTAAGAAAAATAGAAACAGAAATTATAGATTCTCATAACAAAATATTTTTTCTTAACCCCATATAAATTCGATAAAATATTTTTTTATTTTGAGTTTTTATATTTAAATTTGTAACCAATGTACAACTTTGTCCAACTTGGTTATGAGTAAAAAATATACAGTATCTGAAGCATCAAAATTAATAGATAAAAGCTCAAAAACCTTAAGAAGGTGGGATGAAGAAGGAAAGTTGGTTGCTTTTCGTGAGCCAATTAGCAATCACAGATATTACACGCCTGAATTGTTATTACCTTTCACTGACGATTCTGCTGAAATTTATGGAAATGAAATTTCAAACAAAATTGAGCCACATAATAATTACACAGTCCTAGAGTTGTTCGCGGGCGCAGGGGGGCTTGCAATAGGTTTAGAACAAGCAGGCATTAAATGTGTTGCCCTAAATGAAATTGACAAATGGGCTTGCCAAACTCTTCGCTCTAATAGACCAAACTGGAATGTTTTGGAGGGAGATATAAAAAATTTTGACTTCTCAAAATATGAGAATGAAGTGGATATCGTTACTGGCGGATTTCCATGTCAATCATTTAGTTATGCAGGAAAAAGACTCGGCCTTGAGGACGCAAGGGGTACTTTATTTTATGAATTTGCACGTGCGGTAAATGAAGTCAAACCCTTGATCTGCGTGGGTGAAAATGTAAAAGGCCTACTAAATCATGACAATGGAAATACGCTACAAGGCATGATCTCCATTTTAGATGAAATAGGATATAGAGTTATGCCAGTTCAAGTTTTAAAAGCAATTAATTATAATGTACCTCAGAAAAGAGAACGACTAATATTAGTTGGCGTGAGAAAGGATATTGAAATCAATTATGAATATCCAAAGCCCTATAAAAAAATATACAATCTTTCAGATGCTTTAAAAAAAGGAAAACTTTTTGATTCAGATGTACCACAATCCATCGGAGCGAAATACCCTAATAGCAAAAAAGAAGTGCTTGAACTTGTTCCTCAAAAAGGCTATTGGCGTGATTTACCAATAGAATTGCAAAAACAATTTATGGGTAAGAGTTTTTACTTAGGTGGTGGAAAAACCGGAATGGCGAGGAGAATTGGATGGGATGAACCTTGCCTTACACTCACTTGTAGCCCCGCTCAAAAACAAACAGAAAGATGTCATCCTGAAGAAACACGACCTTTCACCGTAAGGGAATATGCCCGAATCCAAACATTTCCCGATAATTGGGAATTCAAAGGCTCGGCTGCACATCAATATAAGCAAATAGGAAATGCTGTTCCTGTAAATTTAGGGAAGGAAGTTGGTTATTCCGTTATTAAATTTTTAAATCAATATTATGAGGGTAAGTTAAATTCAAATAATTTGGAATCTTTAATCTCTTCAGCTAGTTGAAAAAGACCTTGATTAAAAAAATCATTAGCATCTAAATTAGATATCGTCTCATGCAACGCTAAAACCAGTTTATTGTAAAAATCCGGAAATCCAGTAACTCTGTACCAGAAATTTTCTCCTATGTATACTGGATGAATATTATCAATTGCTTTGTAATGCATACTTAATTGATCAGCTTCACCATAAAGAACTCCCACAATAAAATCTGAATTACTAATCCCTTTAAATGCGCTATTAGTTCTTGCTAGATTAATTGTATCAGTAAATTTTTTAATCAATGGCTTCACATCTTCAGAGTTAATTGTATTTGGCCCCGATTTAAGCTGACACCATTTTTTTCTTCCATCAACTTTATCAAAAAACTCAATATCCATTCCTGGTATTAAAGATCCTTCCGCAATATTAAGCAAAACAAACATCATCTGAATTCTCGTACCAAAAGATGTATTAATTGATGTCCCTAAAACTCTTGGATAATAAAGCGCTTTGGCAACACCCATAGGGCTATATTTATCATCCAATACTTTTGAAAGATATTTAACAACAATAGGGTTAATATTATATGATTTTAGCTTAGAATGAATTTTTAAGCTGGCCTTCATGTGTTGTTCGAAAATATTCTCTCTAAAGTATTCAACTATTGTTGAAAGTAATTCCTTTTCAGTCATCTCTATATATTTGCCTCAAATGTAAATAGAAATCTTACTCCAATCATCCATTTCCTCATAAAACTTAAACGGCTGCATTGCCATTATCAAAGAGACAATTAGCAATGTAGCCGCTGGGGTTTAAGCCACCTGAGCTTACTGGAGATCTACCCTTAGCTTGTGACCCGTAAAGGCCTCGATAGCTTCCTGGTAATCGATCTCATCCCAGTTGGTCTCCTCATGCATGCCTTCAAATTCTTTTGCCCAAAGTATAAATTCGGCAATGTCAGTTCTTGAGTCGCCTGAGAAGAAACCCTTTTGCCCGGCAATAAATGCGATGTCGGCAATGGCTTCGAAGAGTTTAAAGTCTTCAACGGTGTGTTGCAGTGTGTTCATAAGATTGGATGCGATTGGTTTATTGATGGTACAATTTTATAAAAATACTCAACACAAATGTTAATTTACTTTAACAAGTTATTAACATTAACAACTTATTTAGCAAGCAGTTGCGCTGAGAATGATTTCAAATTAACAAATCATTAACTATCAATTATTTTGCCAAATTTTTACATAAAGGCACATTTTGAGTTTAATTGCTTAAAAAAGTCACCAAATTGTGACTAACACCCGTTTTTATAAACTTTTCTTAGCATCAGCACATTTAAAATTAATATTCCTGACAATCTGAAAAAAAACGGATCTATTTTTAGGCGCAAATTACAAAACCCCTAAAAATATCACCCTAAAACACACCATACTACTATATTTTATAATTTTAACCCCATTAAATATAGGGTAAAAATGGAAAAGAAATTAGAAAAACGATGGGTAGCCGCCTTTTTAATAACTGCTGCAGTTGCAATAGCCGGACTTTTTTGGGAGCATGCAACAGTAACCGAAAAATCGACACAATTTAACTCGACAGACTCAATTGTACCATCAGATGTGGCATGGTTACTCACGGCTTCCTGCCTTGTTTTGCTCATGACACCGGGATTGTCATTCTTTTATGGTGGCATGGTGGGCAAAAAAAACGTGATCTCTACCATGCTCAAGAGTTTTATCTGCCTTGGCGTAATAAGTCTACTGTGGGTCGTTGTGGGCTTCAGCTTGTCTTTCGGCAGTCCGTTAGGTATTGAGATAGGCGGTGTGCATTATGGACTCATTGGTAATCCGTCCGACTTTGCTTTCTTTGACTATGTCGACGAGCATCCGCATGCTAAAATGGCAACGACAATTCCATTTATACTATTTGCCCTTTTCCAAATGAAGTTTGCCATCATAACCCCTGCCATTATCACGGGAGCACTGGCTGAGCGCATTCGTTTTATATCCTTTCTGTTATTTATCTGCCTGTTCTCGCTTCTTATCTATGCTCCACTATGCCACATGGTATGGCATCCTAATGGCCTTTTGGGAAGTTACTTTCACGTAAAAGATTTTGCCGGCGGAACCGTAGTGCACATGAGCGCCGGTTTTGCGGCTATTGCGGGCGTACTTTGCCTTGGTAAGCGTAAACACCTCGAATACATTCCTACCAACATTCCGTTTGTATTATTGGGCACAGGCATGCTTTGGTTTGGGTGGTTTGGCTTTAATGCAGGGTCGGCACTGGCGGCCAACCATACCGCTGCCATGGCGTTTGCCACTACAACTATTGCTTCGGCTTCGGCCATGCTTACCTGGGTTTTCTTCGACAGACTTAACGGGAGGAAAGTCTCGGCACTGGGAGCTTGTATCGGCGCAGTTGTAGGGCTTGTTGCCATCACGCCCGCTGCGGGATTTGTATCAGTTCCTAAGAGTATCTTTTTTGGTTTTGCTGCTGCCATAGTATCGAATACAATGGTAAACTGGAAACCACTGAAACGCATAGATGACACCCTCGATGTATTTGCCTGCCACGGTGTGGGAGGTATTATGGGCATGATACTCACGGCCATCTTTGCCGAAGGCGAGAACGCGAGCCTGCTTCACGGCGGGTGGGGCATCTTTAGTCATCATATGATGGCAATGGCTTTGGTTGCGGCCTTTTCATTCTTTGGCGCAATGCTATTATATAAGGTGACGAACTTCTTTATTCCACTACGTGTTTCGGAAGAAGCCGAGCAACTGGGACTTGATCTTTCGCAGCACAATGAGATGCTGGGGTGATTTGAATGGGATAATTTTTTTACATTTATCAAAAACTTATCCATGAAAAAACTATACCTTTTCTTATCCGTTGCATCAATTGTGGCGACAACTGCATTCTTTACTACGGAGACTGCCGTAAACACCACTGACGAAACCAAAGCTATTACTACATTGCTTAACGACTGGCATGTTGCTGCAGCCAAAGGTGACTATAATGGCTATTTCGGGAAAATTGCCGAAGACGGCATTTACATTGGTACCGACGCTACCGAGAACTGGAACAAAAAAGCTTTTGAGGCCTTTTCAAAACCCTATTTTGATAAAGGTAAAGCGTGGGACTTCAAACCTTTGGAGCGCCACATTTATTTCAGTAAGGACGGAAAAACGGCATGGTTTGACGAATTGCTTGATACCTGGATGAAAGTGTGCCAGGGTTCAGGTGTCCTTGAAAAACAGGGCAAGGAATGGAAGATAAAGCACTATGTACTGTCTATGACGGTGCCTAACGATGCAGCAGACGCTGTAATCCCTATAAAAGCGAAATATGAAGATGCTCTGATTGAGAAACTGAAAGCGAAGAAGTAAAACCACTATAAAACAAAAACGCAGATGAAATTCATCTGCGTTTTTGTTTTATAATCCTGATTCGGAATTAGCCATTTACTTTCTCGCTTAAATGCTCGAGCATATCGGTAGTCATGGCGTTCAGGTCAAAGTCGTGTTTCCAGCCCCAGTCCTGTCTTGCGCTGCTGTCATCAATGCTTTGCGGCCAGCTGTCAGCAATCTTCTGGCGGAAGTCCGGTGCATAATCTATCGTGAAATCAGGAATTTCTTTTCTGATGGCGTCTGCAATTTCTTTTGGCGTAAAGTCCATAGCCGACAGGTTATAAGACGAACGTATCTTGATGTTCTCAGCAGGTGCCTGCATGATCTCGATCGTAGCACGGATAGCGTCATCCATGTACATCATTGGCAGACGTGTCTCTTCGCTAAGGAAACAGGTATATTTTCCGTCAGCCAAAGCTTTGTGGTAGATATCAACGGCATAATCAGTAGTGCCACCGCCCGGAAGCGTAGACCAACTGATAAGGCCCGGGTAACGGATGCTTCTAATGTCTACTCCATAAATGTTATGATAGTATTCAGCCCATCTTTCGCCCGATTGCTTTGAGATTCCATATACTGTTGATGGTTCCATTACTGTATATTGCGGCGTATTCTGTTTTGGAGTTGTAGGCCCGAAAACTGCAATACTCGAAGGCCAGAATATTTTTTTGATCTTGCCTGCTTTAGCCAGGTTGAGCACGTGGAAAAGTGAGTTCATGTTAAGATCCCATGCAAAGGCAGGGTTCTTTTCGGCAGTAGCCGAAAGCAGAGCTGCCATAAGATATACTTCTTCTACCCCATTGCTCTCAATTACAGTTTCGATCTGGTTAAAATCAAGGGCATTTACTACTTCAAATGGCCCGGAAGCCACAAATTCAGGATCACCTTTACGTATGTCTGAAGCAATTACTTCATTAGTACCATATACCTCCCTTAGTTTTTTGGTCAGTTCCGTACCTATTTGGCCGCAAGCGCCTATGATTAAAATCTTTGCCATAGTTGTTGTATTTGTAGGGCACAAATATAATGCTTTCACATTATGAATTTCATTCACTCAGCACCCTGTTGCAACAATTTTTTAAAAGATTGTGATTTAGTGAGCCTCACAAATGCATTATCTTGAAATTTTATCCCGAAATCACTAATTATTAATTCTTTCTAAAGAATTAATGACGGGCAACCGCATATTGCGGTAACATTTGTAAATTTGCTTTCTTTCAACCCTGAAACATGAAACACCTGAAACTCATTGTGCTTTGCTGTTCTACGGCACTTTTTTTCTCATGCAAGGATGATGATGCCCAACGCCGTGCTGAAAACATCAAGACAGAAAAACAGAACGATTCCATATTAAAGGTCATAAGTGAGAACTGGCGCTTCAACATACCTCCTGTAAATGATAAAGTGGCAGCACAAATAGCAGGCTGGAACGAATGGCAGCAATTTATTGCCGAGGTAATGCAAAAACCCACGGGCTCCCTTAGCGCTTACAGGCAAAAATCAAAAACCCTTGTTACCAAAGCAGAACAGCTTAAAAGCAACATTCCCGGCTTTTTTGACAAGCCACAGGTACGCAGCCGCATCGGAGTGCTTAATACAAAAGTTAAATCGCTTAACACGTATATAAACGTAGAGGTCATTCCTGATAAAAAAGTGGCAGCACTTATTAAAGAGATCACCCACGAAACAACCTCGCTGCAAAACCAGATGAACGAACTTATCGTTATAAGCGAGATCCCTAAAGAAATTGGTGAAGAAGAAATGCTAAGAGCACTCGATACCGTGCGTATGGCTAATCCCGAAATGCAACAACAACCGCCTGCATCGACACCGTCGCAGCCACCGATGAGATCTGTAATAACAAGACCGGGCTTTGGCAGGCATTCCGGAAACAAACAATAAGAACTGCTTTGAAACCCGAAATTTTAGATAAATACAGCCAGTCGGCCAAAGTAAAGCAAATCGTTACTGCGATACAGCAGCGCGAAAACAAGATCCATGTAAAAGGACTTCTGGGTTCTGCATTGTCTTTTGTGACCGATCCGCTTTTCCGACAAAGTGAACTGCCTTTCCTTCTTATCCTTAAAGATAAAGAAGAGGCCGCCTATTACCTTAACGACCTTGAACAACTCATAGGCGATCAGGACGTATTATTCTATCCAGGATCTTTCAGGCGGCCTTACCAGATCGAGGAAACTGATAATGCCAACATACTCCTGCGCGCCGAAGTGCTTAACCGTATCAACTCCCGCAAAAAACCGGCAATTATTGTTTCCTATGCCGAAGCATTGTTCGAAAAAGTGGTAACCCGCAAAGAGCTTGAAAAGAATACGCTTAAAGTTGCAACAGGCGACCAGATATCGATAGACTTCATTAACGAAGTATTGTTTGAATATGAGTTTCGCCGTGTAGACTTCGTTACCGAACCTGGAGAATTTTCTGTGCGCGGGGGTATCGTCGACGTATTTTCTTTTTCTAATGACAACCCTTACCGTATAGAATTCTTCGGAAACGAAGTAGACAGTATACGTACGTTTGATGTTGCTTCTCAGCTTTCGCTGGATAAAAAAAATAAGATCACGGTAATCCCAAATGTTGAAAACAAGCAGCTTCAGGAAAAACGTGAAAGCTTTCTGGAATACATCAACGAGAAAACAGTAATCCTGATTCAGAATACCGAAGCGCTTCTCGCTCAGCTCGATGTTTTGTACCAAAAAGCCAATGAGGCATTTGATAAGCTTTCGAAAGACATTAAACATGCCACACCCGAAGAGCTTTTCCTGAACCAGCAGACATTCGTAAAAAAATCATTGGACTTTACCATTGTAGAGTTGGGATCCAAAGCCATATACAGGGCACAAAAAACATTTGAATATCACATACAGCCACAGCCGTCATTCAACAAACAGTTTGAGCTGCTGCTGAACAACCTGAGCGATAACCACCGTAACGGCTTTAAAAACTATATCTTCTGCTCGAATGAGGCACAGACCAAGCGTTTTCATGATATTTTTGAAAGCCTTGATGAAGCCGGACACGAAGACTTCCGCAAGCAATACAAGACCATTGTTTTTCCTATCTATGAAGGATTCGTAGACGAAGAAAACCAGATTGCCTGCTACACCGACCACCAGATATTTGAGCGTTACCATAAATTCAGCATTAAGAATGGCTACTCTAAAAAAGGTGCCATTACGCTTAAGGAACTAAACTCATTATCCGTGGGCGACTATGTAACCCATATTGACCATGGTATCGGTAAATTTGGTGGACTGCAGAAAATCCAGGTAGAAGGAAAGACACAGGAGGCCATTAAACTTGTATATGCCGATAACGATATTGTATATGTAAGCATTCACTCGCTGCACAAAATATCAAAATACAACGGTAAGGATGGCGCTCCGCCAAAAATATATAAACTCGGCAGCAATGCCTGGAAAGTGCTCAAGCAGAAAACAAAGGCACGTGTTAAACATATTGCCTTTAACCTGATACAGCTTTATGCAAAACGAAAGTTAGAAAAAGGCTTTCAGTTTGCACCGGACAGTTACCTGCAGGCCGAGCTTGAATCATCTTTTATCTATGAAGATACGCCGGACCAGATCACTGCCACCCGCGATGTAAAAACCGATATGGAAAGCGAACGCCCCATGGATCGCCTGGTATGTGGTGATGTAGGCTTTGGTAAGACCGAGGTTGCCATTCGCGCAGCTTTTAAAGCCGTAGACAATGGCAAACAGGTCGCGATACTTGTTCCTACTACCATACTGGCTTATCAGCATTACAGAACCTTTAGCGAAAGGCTTAAAGATATGCCCGTAAGTGTGGGTTACGTGAACCGTTTCCGGACAGCAAAACAAAAATCAGAAACGCTAAAAGATCTTGCCGAAGGAAAACTGGATATACTTATCGGGACACACCAGTTAGTCAATAAAAATGTACAATTCAAGAACCTGGGGCTGCTGATTGTTGACGAAGAGCAAAAATTTGGCGTAAACGTAAAAGATAAGTTAAAGACAATTGCCCAAAATGTAGATACCCTTACACTGACTGCAACGCCTATACCGAGAACGCTCCAGTTCTCATTGATGGCTGCGAGGGACTTATCGGTAATTACTACTCCACCACCCAACCGTTATCCTATCGAAACGCAGGTTGTGGGCTTTAACGAAGAAATTATACGTGATGCTGTATCCTATGAGATTCAGCGTGGCGGCCAGGTATTCTTTATCAACAACCGAATTGAGAATATTAAAGAGGTTGCCGGAATGATACAACGCCTTGTTCCCGGTGCAAGGGTTGGCGTAGGCCATGGGCAGATGGAAGGCAAAAAATTAGAAGAACTGATGCTGGCCTTCATGAACGGCGAGTTTGATGTATTGGTGGCAACCACTATCATCGAAAGCGGACTTGACGTGCCTAATGCCAATACGATATTCATTAACAATGCCAATAACTTTGGGCTGTCCGATCTTCACCAAATGCGTGGGCGCGTAGGCCGAAGCAACAAAAAAGCCTTCTGCTATTTCATTACGCCCCCCTATTCGGCAATGACCGAAGATGCGCGTAAGCGTATTCAGGCATTGGAACAATTCAGCGAACTGGGCAGTGGTTTCAACATCGCGATGAAAGATCTTGAAATTCGTGGCGCAGGAGACCTCCTTGGCGGCGAACAAAGCGGTTTTATCAACGAGATCGGATTTGATACTTACCAGAAGATCATGAATGAGGCCATTGATGAGCTTAAAGAAAATGAGTTCAAAGACCTGTATGATGATGGCGACGAAGAAAACGAAAAAGACTTTGTAAAAGACATCCAGATCGATACTGATTTTGAGCTGCTTTTCCCTGACGAATATGTAAACAATATTACCGAACGCCTTAACCTATACAATGAACTTGGCGCCGTTAAAGACGAAGAAGGCCTGCAGGCTTTTGAGGCTAAGCTTATTGACCGTTTCGGGCCGTTGCCAAAACAGGCGCAGGCACTAATGATTAGTATGCGCATCAAATGGCTGGCTACTAAAATGGGACTTGAAAAAATAGTCCTGAAGCAGGGTAAAATGGTAGGCTACTTTGTAGGCGACCAGCAATCGGATTACTACCAGTCGGCATCTTTCCGAAAGGTGCTGGTGTTTGTGCAAAAATACCAGACCCTGGCAAAAATGAAAGAAAAGCAAACCAAGAACGGACTGAGACTACTCCTTACTTTTGAGAATGTAAAATCACTCAAAAAGGCACTGGAACTATTAGAGATGGTGTTTGAATAATTAAAGATAAACATTGATAAAAGGGAAGAGCTATCTGGACAGAAAGTTCTTTCCTTTCTTATTTGATTTATGTAAGTAAATTCTACTTGTTAAGACCTTCTTAAATTCTTCATAAATTGGTTAAAATTAGGTTAAATCCTACATTTTAAGATTGTTTAGAAATCGGGAAATATATATTTGCCAGCATAAACAATTAAAAAATATTTCATGAAAAATCCATTTATTTACCTGTTTGCGGTAGTTATGTCTACACTGTCGCTAACATCATGTTCAAGCGATGATGATAACGGATCTGTATCAAAATCAAGAGAAGTTAAATATGAACTTACCGGCTCTACTACTGCAACTGATATAAGTGCAGCAGTTATCACAAATGGGGGAAGCACTAATGTTGATATAGAATCACTGCCGTGGAACCATACTTTTACAGCAAATTCTAACACTTCAGGTGTAGGATTTGGTATTACCGGTTCTAATGCTACTCCCGGAGATAAACTGACCCTACACATTTATCAGGGTACCACTGAATTAGAATCTCTTGAAGTTACAGCTAACTCTGACGGAATTATTACCGGAACGCTGGCTGGTATTTTAAAGTAATAATTGAGTAATTATAATAAAAGGCGGTTAAGATATCTTAACCGCCTTTGTTTTTTATTCAAGCCCCTTCCACCATTCGGTGAAAGTTTCCTCTTTGGTAAGACTTGCCTTTTGGCCAATCATCGGAGTGATAAGCGGCATATTTTGTTTTTTGGCTTCTGCCGTAACCCTCAATATTGGTTCATCCCAATCGTGCAATGCGAGCGAGAACTTCGCCCAGTGTACCGGCATAAGCTTTTTAGCCTTCAGATCCTGTGCAGCTTTTACGGTTTGTTCCGGCATCATGTGAATGTATTTCCAGTATTCATTGTATTGCCCGCATTCTAATATTGCGACATCAAACGGTCCGTATTTATCACCTATCGCTTTAAAATGGGTATCATAACCCGAATCTCCTCCCAAAAACAAATTCATTGATGGGGTTTTCAATACAAATGAAGCCCATATTGCCGTATTTCGTTTCAGTCCACGTCCGGAGAAATGCCTTCCCGATGTAACATGCACCACAAAACCATCTCCCAGTTCTACGGCTTCGTTCCAGTCGCGCTCCTCGATTGTGGCAGGGTCAAATCCCCAACGCTCAAAGTGCTCTCCCGTACCCAAACCGGTAATGATTTTATTTACTTTCCCCTTCAGTTTAAGCACCGTTTCATAATCCAGGTGATCCCAGTGATCGTGTGAAATGAAAAGATAGTCTATCTCCGGAAAATCATCTACGGTATATACATCAGCTCCTGCAAATGCTTTGGTTGTAAAGCTTATTGGCGATGCCGCTCCGCTAAAAACCGGATCCATCAATATCGTCTTGCCATCTGCCTGTATAAAGTACGAAGAGTGCCCGAACCAAACTATCACATTTTCTTTAGGGTCAAGATGCAGCAAATCTGTTTTTTGCGAAGGCAGGGCAGCTTTCGGCTTGCTCCTTTTGCTCTTTGCAAAAAAGAACTTCCTCATAACGGTAAACATGCTCACACCTTCGGCAAGATCCGGTGTATGGCTAAGGTTTTGAAACTGCCCGTCTTTATAATTCGGAGACAACTCTATCTTTTTTAGCCTTTCACCCGTGGGCCTCCTCCCAAAACTCGATGTCTGTAAAAAAATCATTACCCCGGCAACAAGCAGTGCTATAATAACCAATAGTATCATAAATATCTTTTTTATCCTTTTTTTCATTTATAATTGATTCACATCAGAGTGACTAATCACTCTATACTAATTAAAAAAATTATGCCAGCATGGTGCACAGCATATCAAAACCATCGTCTATAATTTTTTGCTGTTCGTCGCCGTTCAGTTTTGCCTTGGTCAGGTACTGGCTGATGCCATATACATGACTGCTCATAAGGCTAAGTATAAAGTCAGTACTTCTTTTTTTGAATATCTTATTTTTAATGGCCTCCTCAATCTCATCACAGCTCTTGTTAAGCTGTTCTTTTATAACTTCAGGAGAGAGCAATGCCGCAAATGGCGAGGCGTGAAACTGCTGGATAAAATAAAACTCATTCTTATTATCCATAGACCACAAAATGATCTCGTTAAATTGTATCCTAAACCTGTCTTTTGGATCTTTGGCAAGAGCTGTCTTAGCCCCCAAATATTCGCCCATCCGTTTCTTGATGTCTATGTACAGGCTTATGACAAGGTCTTCTTTGGTAGCGTAGTAGTGAAAAAGCGTTCCGTTTGCTACACCCGCTTCTTTAGCAATCTTACTTGTAGGTGTACCATGAAAGCCATTCTCGACGAACAGCCTTAGGGCTGCCGCGAGTAAATCTTTTTGTTTATCATTTACAGATTGACTAATCACTCTACAAAAGTAATTAAATAATTTGAATTACAATACAGCAGACCAAAAATAAAAAACCCTCCTGTTTAAGGAGGGTTCTAAAAATATTTTATTGCTTTATAATCCTGAAGTTTGATTCTGAATTATTTCCGACTGCTTTAAAGAAATAGATTCCGTTGGCAAAAGGAGAAAGATCTACAGTAGTTTCTGTCGCTCCGGCCTTTGCACTAAGCAACAGCTGCCCTGCAACATTATATACAGAAATCTGGCTAATCTCTTCGTCTGCTTTGACAGTAACCATGCCTGTTGAAGGATTAGGATAATAATACAGGCCTCTGACAGCTATATCGTCCATTCCTGTTACAACAAGTGCCGTACAACTAACATTTGCTGTCCAGCCCGTTTCGTTGACTGATTCGTCAGATATGAATTCAAATGTTAGCGCACCATCAGCCGCAGTAGACTGCAGAAGGGGTATATTCACATTTCCGCTATACGAACCTATACGATTTATCACATTAACAACTGAACCTCTATAAACATTAAGGATATCATAACCTTGCTCTGTATCGAATTGAGTAAAGAGTACTTTTACTTTTTGTTCAGGATTAGCCGGCTTAAACACTCTTACTATATGCTCATTGTCGCCATAGTTTCTGATGGTATTTCCGCTATCAGTATATACCTGTCCTGCGCACCAGTCGGCATCAGATGCAAACAGTACCTTTGTAGGCTGCGAAGTGTTGTCTTCACAAACTTCCCTTACACCTGTAACATAATAGGTATTTGGATCCATACCTGTAATATTAACGTTATTGGATGTCGTCGGGTTCCACAGGTTAAAACTTGCAGAAGGAGCGGTGAAAGAAATTTCCCAAGGCCCTTCACTTTCGCTTGTCCAACTTATAGTAGCAGTAGAAGCTGTAATATTAGAAACCGCAAGCTCACTTACCGTATTTAAACATGGCCCGCCTATACAGCCGGTACCCACACACGATGAAAATTCGATAAAATCCTGCATCAACGCTGTAGGCTGTGGTCCAAAGCCGTTGGCCAAATTAATACCTACCTCCTGTAAAAGATGGCAATAACTCATGATCGTGCCTTGATTCTGCGGCAATATGCCCGAATTACAATCACCCTCAGAATTACCTGCATAATCGCCACACGCATCAATTTGAGTCTCGTTTCCATTCCATTCGCATGCATGTGTATGCGGCGAGCCAAACTGGTGCCCAAGCTCATGAGTCATGGCTTCTACATTCCACGAGAACAACGGAACATCTTCATACTCAAATTGTACATCTACATAACTCATGTTATACTGAGAACAAAGGCCGCCAAGTGGTGCAAGTCCTCCCAGTCCGCCTTCATCTATACCTATAAGCTGACCCACATTTGCCTCAAAAGAAGCCGACTGCAGGAACTGCATCAGGTAATCTTCAGAGTCATCTCCGAAGTAAGGATCCTGCTGAGACCAGATAAAGATTGAATGTAGCGCTACATTCATACCATCATTAGCATATAATGTCTGTATATTGTTGAATATGCCTTCAACCCAATTGGTTGTAGCCTGCATACTTTGCCCGTTTTGAAGATAGATTTCATAATCTACTTCAAAATATATGGTTACGCATTTATCAGTTTCGCCACTTTTAGTTGTAAACCCTTTCTTTTTTTCCTTTTTGCCGAAGTTTGGTACGTCAGCAGTACCGCATGTAAAGGTGTTAGCCTTCGTAAGCTGCCTGTCGGAATATATTATATAATCAGAAACGTTCCCCGAATTCTGCATCTTTCCTACAACCAGGTTGTTGAAATTGCTTCCGGATATTATACCGCTCATTTCATCAGTAAAGAAGCTAAATGAGGCCAGCGTTGACCCTTCGCCTTTTATAATACCCCTGTAATGTGCGCCTTCTTTTAAAGAGACATTCTGCTTTCCGTTAGTATCGACATGAAAACCATCTGTAGAAAGTTTTACTTTATACAATTGTATATGCAATACTTCAGAATTATAAGGGATATCCAGTTCAATAAATTCAGGTTTGGTATTGGCTATGGCGTTTACCACTTTAGCATCCATAGAAACATAGGTTGCATTTTTAACAGCGGCCGAAACAGCATCTTTGTTATTTACTTTAAATGGGCTAAAATTCCTGAAAACAGTATTTTTAGCGACCAGTTCATTAACTTTTTTAGCAATTTGTTTCTGCCCATAAAAAGGCAGCATGCACATAAGGGCAATAATAGTAATTACTCTTTTCACGATATGTATTTGGGATTGGTTAAAGGTTTTTAAGATCTTTTATAACCTTGAATGCAAGGTCTACCTCCTGCTCGCTTACCAGTATGGTAAATTCATAAGAAGTTGAGATTACTTCGCAAATGATGATACCTTCCCACGCCAGACGCTGGAAAATATAATAGTATACACCAGGTGTAGATATATTGTCTTTAGGAAGCTTAACAGTAATCGAAGCAAGATCATCAGTACGCTCAATTTGTTTTTCGTCGGCAAAAAGCCTGTCAACAATAGCATTCATAGAAGAGCTTACCACAATGTTGGTTTCGTTAACACCACGGGAAGATGTATAGAATACTTCCGGGTTAGCATTGATGTTTGCAATCAGCTCAGCCTGCCTGCTCAAAATAGTATCTGATACTGAAAAGGTATAATCAGTAAGCGATGAGCGAACTGTTATTTCTCCTATAGCTCTTAATACCTTTACAATTTTATGGTTTACCCTAAAATCAAGATCTTCCGAAAGTCTCTTTAGCGACATTACTACAGCACCTTGCTTAACATCTTTACCCAGTTCCTGTTCAAGTTCAGGCATCATGTTACGCGCTAATGAAGTAAGGTTAATAATGCCTTGCGATAATGCGCTTAATAAAAATGGTTTTGTCTTAATGTAGTGTTCTACTACCGATGAAATTGTCTTCATAGCGTAAGTGGTTAGTTTGTAGGTAATTTGCGAGCAAATATAAAAAAATAAAACAATTTGTTACAAATTTAACAAAGCAAAATTTAACAAAAGATTATTATTCAATAGTTTTTTTAAAAGAAAACGCAATGAAATAAGGCTCTTCAGGGACAGGGCTAAAATAACATTTTTTTAAATAGAGTAGACTTTTTGCGTTGTTTTTTTGATTCCGGCACGAAAAATCACAACTCATATTGCTTAGAAATAATAAAAAGCGTCTTCCAAATGTTCAATTTCGTATTCCTTTCCATTCTTGTAAACAGAAATAATATCGAAACGCGCATCTACATCCAAATCGTTTTCAATAATATACTCGTTAATGGCTTTTACCAGCAGCTGTATCTTTTTTGGTTTTACAAAATCCTGTGGAAGCCCGAATTCAATCGATGAACGCGTCTTAACCTCAACCACTGCCAAAACATTTCCTTTTTGGGCTATGATATCAATCTCAGCTTTCTGAAAGACATAGTTGCGCTGTAGTATCGTATAACCGTTTTTCTGAAGGAACTCCACCGCTTTTTCCTCCCCTGTTTTACCGAGTTCGTTATGCTCTGCCATTAGTCGAAGGTAATTTTAGTGCCTGTAGCAGTAACATCGAGCGTTAGCTGTTTTCCAAAAACAAGTGCCCGGTTGTCCTTAATATGTCCGGCAGGGAAATTAAAACAGATGGGTATGTTATACTCTTTGGTAATATCCTGAATGATCTCAAGTGCATCATGCCCCCACGGAATGTCGTTGTCGCGCATCTTGGTCATGCCTCCTATAACAATACCTTTTACATCCTTAAAATAGTCGTTACGTTTCAGGTTCATCATCATGCGGTCAATATGGTACAGGTATTCGTCCAGATCTTCGATAAAAATGATCTTTCCTTTATAATCAGCTTCCGACGGCGACCCCATAATACTATACAGTACCGAGAGGTTGCCTCCAATGAGTTCGCCATGCACCTTTCCGGTTTTGTTGAAAGCATGGGGCACAACGGTATATTCTATCTTACCTCCAAATAATCCTTTGCGCAGACCTTCAATGGCTTCGGGGGTTGCCCCTCCGGCACTAATGCAGGCAATGGAATGCAGGGTGGCAATATCAAAATTATTCACATGGCTGTGCATTACGGTAAAGTCACTAAAGCCAACAAGCCATTTGGGTTTCTTTTTGAACTTGGTAAAATCGAGCCGGTCTATCATCCGCACAGTGCCGTAGCCGCCTTTGGCTGTCCATATCGCTTTTATGGCAGGATTATCCAGCATGTTCTGGAAATCCTGGGCACGCTGCCAGTCCTGGCCTGCAAGCTGGTTATTATCCAACCCAACCGTTTTGCCTATGACTACATTAAGCCCCCAGCTTTTCAATAGCTTTATGGCCGGTTCAAGCGGCGCCATGTCTACTTTTCTGGCTGTAGCCAAAATGCCCACAGTGTCACCCTTCTTAAGATAAGAAGGCATTTTTACAGGGTTTTGAGCTTGTAATGTTATCGATAGGAGTAGAAGTAATGATAAAAGAATCCTTTGCATTTTTTTATAGGCTATACCACAAAGATAAACAAAGAACACACTAAGAAACACAAAGCATTGTAGTCCTTATAGAAAACTTTTGTGCCTTTTGTGGTTAAAATTAATGTACAAACTGCTGCGAAAATTTTTGGCCATTATTTCGTACTTTTGCATTTCTAATAAAATGAATGAGATGTTACAAGATCCAAAAAGATATACTGTTACTGCCGCTTTGCCTTATACTAACGGCCCCATACATATAGGCCACCTTGCCGGTGTTTATGTCCCTTCAGATATTTACTCACGCTTCCTGAGGCTTCAGGGTAAAGACGTGGCGTTTATCTGCGGAAGCGATGAGCACGGAGTTGCCATATCTATGAAAGCCAAGAAAGAAGGTATTACGCCGCAGGAAGTGATAGACAAATACCATGCTATCATTAAGCAGTCTTTTGAAGATTTCGGAATCTCTTTCGATAACTATTCGCGTACATCTGCAAAGATTCACCACGATACCGCATCGGAGTTTTTCAAAAAGCTATACGGCGAAGGCAAATTCATAGAAGAAGTTACTGAGCAGCTGTATGATGAAAAAGCAGACCAGTTCCTGGCTGACCGTTTTGTAACCGGAACCTGCCCTAAATGTAGCCATCCGGAAGCTTATGGCGACCAGTGCGAAAACTGTGGTACTTCCCTTAACGCTACTGACCTTATCAATCCTAAGTCTACCATAACAGGAACAACACCTGTATTAAAATCTACCAAACACTGGTTCCTGCCACTTGACCAATATGATGCATTCCTTCGCGAGTGGATTCTTGAAGGCCACAAGAACGACTGGAAACCTAATGTATACGGACAGGTAAAATCATGGCTGGAAGACGGGCTTAAGCCTCGTGCCGTAACCCGCGATCTTGACTGGGGTATCCCGGTTCCTGTAGAAGGTGCCGAGGGCAAAGTGCTTTATGTATGGTTTGATGCGCCTATCGGGTACATCTCATCGACTAAAGAATGGGCACAGCGCGAAGGTAAAGACTGGGAGCCATATTGGAAAAGTGAAGACACCAAACTGGTTCACTTTATCGGGAAAGACAATATCGTTTTTCATTGTGTGATATTCCCTGCGATGCTTAAAGCTGAGGGTTCTTACATTATGCCGGACAATGTTCCTGCTAATGAATTCCTGAACCTTGAAGGCAATAAACTGTCTACCTCCAAAAACTGGGCGGTGTGGTTACATGAGTACCTTCAGGATTTCCCTGGCCAGCAGGATGTACTGCGTTATTCGCTTACAGCAACTGCGCCTGAGACTAAAGATAACGACTTTACCTGGAAAGATTTCCAGGCAAGAAATAATAATGAGCTGGTAGCTATCTTCGGTAATTTCATTAACCGCGTGGTAGTGCTTACCAATAAATATTACGAAGGTGTAGTACCATCTCCTAACGCTTACAGCGATGTGGATGAGGCTACCCTTACCGAAATGCGTGCTTATCCTGCCGTGATCGCATCGTCTGTAGAACGTTACCGTTTCAGGGAAGCTTTGAGCGAGCTTATGAACCTTGCACGCCTTGGTAATAAATACCTTGCTGACGAAGAGCCCTGGAAAGTGATTAAGGAAGATCCGGCACGTGTACAGACACAAATGTATGTGGCACTTCAGATCGCTGCCGCATTATCAGTACTTTCTGAGCCATTCCTTCCATTTACGGCTGCCAAGCTTAAGAACATGCTGTCTATAAGTGAAGGTTCACTGAACTGGAATGATATTACATTAAAATCAGACCTTCTTGCTGCAGGAAACCAGATTGGCCAGGCCGAACTGCTTTTTGCCAAAATAGAAGATGAGGAAATACAAAAACAAATAGACCGCCTTGAGGCAACCAAAACCGCTAACATGGCAGAAAATAAAAAGGCTGAACCGCAAAAAGACCTTATTGCTTTTGAAGATTTCGCTAAAATGGATATTCGTACAGGAACCATTTTAGAGGCTGAAAAAATGCCGAAAGCCAACAAACTTTTAGTACTTAAAGTTGACACAGGTATCGATGTGCGTACTATCGTTTCGGGTATTGCCGAAAGCTTCACTCCTGAAGAAGTGATTGGCAAACGCGTTACCGTATTGGTTAACCTTGCGCCTCGTGCCCTTCGCGGCGTTGAAAGCCAGGGTATGATCCTGATGACGCAAAACGCCGAAGGCAAGTTGGTATTCGTCAACCCTGATACCGATGGTGTTGGAAACGGTGAAGTGATTAGTTAAATATAGTATTACAATATAGTAAGAAGCCCCATCACTGGGGCTTTTTTATTTTTAAAGAACTACTATTCAGACTAAAAACCAACACGCTGTGTATTACTATTTTAGGATTATTCTGTCAAAAGAATTTCTTGTTAAATATTTACCAAAAGAATTATCTTTGCTGTTAAAATTTTAATTAAGGACCTCCTAACCAAAACCTTACTGTATGAAAAACAATTACTTTTTCTTGTTTTTTTTATTTATCTCCGTATTACTTAATGCGCAATCCTTAGAACTTGAAGAACACTGGTGGATACCCAATGGAGATGTTTACACCGTTGTGAAAGACGGCAATACCGTTTATCTGGGCGGTAATTTTACATTATTTGGGCCAAGTATTCCTTATGGAACTTCTATTAGTACTGCAAACGGGCAGCCGGATCTGAATTTTATAAAACCTAACGGTGTAGTGAGAGCTGTAGTACCTGATGGTGCCGGTGGCTGGTATATTGGAGGACAATTTACTGCTGTAGGCGGAGAGGCAAGAAACAGGATTGCAAGAATAAACAGCGATGGATCACTGCATCCATGGAACCCCAATGCAAATAATGCAGTATTGGCAATTGCTGTAAGTGGCAATACTGTTTATGTGGGAGGTGATTTTACTAACATAGGCGGCCAAACAAGGAACAGGGTAGCTGCAATCGATGCAACAACAGGCCTTGCTGATTCCTGGAATCCAAATTCAAATGGCACTTTAACTACAATTGCTGTAAATGGCAGTACCATATATGTCGGAGGTGCATTTACTACGATAGGTGGTCAGACACGAAACAGGATAGCCCAAATCGATGCCGCAACAGGACTTGTTACTTCTTGGGATCCAAATACAAATGGTACTATATATACAATTCATGTAAATCCAACTACGGTATATGCCGGAGGTCTTTTTACCTCCATTGGAGGACAGACAAGAAACAGGATAGCAGCACTTGATGCCACTACCGGCCTTGCTACAGCATGGAATCCTAATGCAAATAGCACTGTATATGCAATTGATGTAAGTGGAACTACAGTATATGCCGGAGGTGATTTTACTACCATTGGAGGACAGACAAGAAACAGAGTAGCTGCCCTGGATACCACTACCGGTCTGGCTACAGCATGGAACCCTAATCCAAACAGTTTTGTACGTAGCCTTGTTGTAAATGGTACTACAGTATATGCCGGAGGTGATTTTACTACCATTGGAGGACAGACAAGAAACAGATTAGCCGCCCTGGATACCACTACCGGTCTGGCTACAGCATGGAACCCAAGTACATCAGGTCTTGTACGTGCTCTTGCTATAAATGGCACTAGTATATACGCTGGTGGAGATTTCACAACTATTGGAGCAGGACTGACACGAAACAATATAGCTGCCCTGGATGCCACTACCGGCCAGCTTACACCATGGAACCCCAATGCAAATAACACAGTACAATCAATTGTAGTGAATGGCGCTACGGTATATGCCGGAGGTCTTTTTATCTCCATTGGAGGACAGACACGAAACCGAATAGCTGCCCTGAATGCTACTACCGGCCTTGCTACAGCATGGAATCCTAATGCTAACAACAATGTATATTCTCTAGCCGTAAACGGAACTACTTTGTATGCTGGAGGCGCTTTTACCACTATAGGTGGGCAACCCAGAAATTATATTGCAGCATTGGATTCCGCAACAGGTCTTGCGAGTTCTTGGAATCCTAATGCTAATAATTATATAGAAACGATTGCAATAAATGGAGGCACGGTATATGCCGGAGGTAGCTTTACCACTATAGGTGGACAACCCAGAAATTATATTGCAGCATTGGATGACACAGCGGGGGTAGCCACTTCCTGGAACCCCAATGCAAATACATACATAAAGACAATTGCAGTAAATGGAGGCACGGTGTATGCCGGAGGTTTTTTTACCTCTATAGGTGGACAACCCAGAAATTATATTGCAGCATTGGATGACACAGCAGGGCTAGTCACCTCTTGGAACCCTAATGCAAGTAATGTTGTAACTACAATTGCTGTAAATGGCGGCACAGTATATGCAGGAGGAACTTTTAGCGTTATAGGTGGGCAAACCAGAAATAGGCTTGCTTCACTTGATGCTACGACAGGACTAGCTACTTTGTCGGATCCTAATTTAAACAATGTTGTAACGGCAATTGCTGTAAATGGCGGCACAGTATATGCAGGAGGGACTTTTACTGGTGGTATTTCAAGAAGAGGGTTTGCAGTTTTTAACTCATGTACAATTACTGCTTCAGCAGGCCCTCAGACAAATGTCCTATGCCACGGCAATACTACAGGTCAGGCTACAGTTAACGTAACAGGCGGTACGGGAGCATACAGCTATAGCTGGAATACCACTCCGGTACAAACTACAGCTACAGCTTCAAACCTTGCAGCCGGAACCTATATAGCGACAGTAACTGACGCTAACAATTGTACGGCAACCCAATCATTCACTATTACAGAACCTGCCACTGCGATTACTGCTACGGCAGGAACTCAGGTTGATGTTCTTTGCCACGGTGCTGCTACCGGCGAAGCTACGGTAAATGTTACAGGTGGTACAGCTCCTTATACCTATAGCTGGAATACTACACCGGTACAAACAACTGCTAACGCTACTGCCCTTGCAGCCGGTACTTATACGGTAACGGTAACCGATGCCAACCTTTGTACAACAACACAAGCCTTTACTATTACAGAGCTAACTGCACTTGTTGCTACGGCAGGAACTCAGGTGGATGTTCTTTGTCAGGGTGCTGCTACCGGCGAAGCTACGGTAAATGTTACAGGTGGTACAGCCCCTTATACCTATAGCTGGAATACTACACCGGTACAAACAACTGCTAACGCTACTGGCCTTACAATAGGTACGTATACGGTAACAGTTACAGATGCCAATTTGTGTACAACAATACAGAACTTTACGATTAGAGACCCATATTCATCAGGGACTATATATATTCAGGATTTTGAGGGAACATTCCCTTGGGGCATGACGGTAAATGCAATTAATGGAACTTCAAATGTTTGGTTTAAAAGAGGGAGTGCATCGGGAGGTAATCAGGCCGGAGGTACCGGATACTTCGCCAGTGCCGATTCTGATTATGTTTGTAGTGGTTCATGGGATACAGTATTGGTCACACCAACACTAGATTTTACAGGTCATACAGGCGTTTCACTTACTTTTAATAGCTCTTTCCTGGATTTTGTGGGTGCAGGCGAAATATGGGTAGATGTCAGTACAAACGGAGGTACAGCATGGACAACAGAATTTCATGAAACAAATGACATGACTACAGGTCCGATTACCGTAGATCTTGGGGATTATGATACAATGTCCAATGTATTGGTACGTTGGAGATATTCTGACAATAATGATGGTTGTGCATGGTACTGGAATATAGATGATATTTTAATACAAACTACAGGAGTACTACCACTTACTGTAACGGCAGGGCCTCAGACAAATGTTTTATGTCATGGCAATGCTACAGGTACAGCCACTCCTACTGTAACAGGTGGTATAGGAACTCTTGCTTACAGTTGGGATACTACTCCTGCTCAAACAAGCGCTACCGCTACAGGACTTGTTGCAGGTACTTATAATGTAACGGTAACCGATGGTAATGGGTGTTCAAAAACCCAGGCTTTCACGATCACACAACCTGCTGCACCACTTACAGCAACCGCAGGAACCCAGGTTAACGTCTTATGCTTTGGTAATACTACAGGTCAGGCTACAGTTAACGTAACAGGTGGAACAGGAGCCTACAGCTACAGCTGGAATACAACACCGGTTCAGACTACTGCAACTGCAACTAATCTTGCCGCAGGAACGTATACCGTAACAATAACCGACGCTAACCTTTGTACAACAACGCAAGGATTTACCATTACTGAACCTTCGGCTGCGATGACCCTTACACCAAACACAACCCAGACGGATGTATTGTGCAACGGTCAGGCTACAGGATCTGCCACAGTTGCTGTAACCGGCGGAACAGGAACGTATACTTACCTGTGGAGTAACACACAAACCACAAATACCATTACAGGCCTTACAGCCGGAACGTATAGCGTTGATGTAACCGATGCAAACGGATGTATATTAACCCAAAGTTATACCATTACCCAGCCATCAGCACTTACTGCTTCAGCAGGTACTCAGGTAGATGTTCTTTGCTTTGGCAATGCAACAGGTACTGCTACCGTAAATGTTACAGGCGGAACAGGAGCTTATACGTATAGCTGGAACACCATTCCGGTACAGACAGCTGCAACGGCAACAGGCCTTGCTGCAGGAACTTATAACGTAACAGTAACCGATGCTAATCTTTGTACAACAACGCAAAGCTTCACTATTACAGAACCTACATTACTTACGGCTTCAGCAGGAACCCAGACCAATGTATTATGCTTTGGCAATACAACAGGCCAGGCTACCGTAAATGCTACAGGCGGAACGGGAGCTTACAGCTACAGCTGGAACACGACACCGGTACAAACCACAGCAACGGCAACAGGTCTTGCAGCCGGAACGTATACTGTAACAGTAACCGATGCTAACCTTTGTACAACAACGCAAGGCTTCACAATAACACAGCCTGCTGCTTCGCTTACAGCTACTGCAGGGCCTCAGACAGATGTTCTGTGTTTTGGTAATGCAACAGGTTCAGCTACCGTAAATGTAACAGGCGGAACAGGAACATATACCTATAGCTGGGACACAACACCGGTACAGACAACTGCTACAGCAACAGGCCTTACAGCCGGTACGTATACCGTAACAGTAACTGACGCTAACATGTGTACAACAACGCAAAGCTTCACTATTACACAGCCGGCTGCACCGCTAACGCTAACGCCAAATACAACCCAGACCAATGTATTGTGTAATGGTCAGGCTACAGGATCTGCCACAGTTGCTGTAACCGGCGGAACAGGAGCTTATACTTACCTGTGGAGCAATTCACAAACCTCAAACACCATTACAGGTGTGACAGCCGGAACGTATAGCGTAACGGTAACCGATGCCAACGGATGTACAATATCAAACAGTTTTATTATTACCCAGCCTACAGCACTTGTTGCTACCGCAGGGCCTCAGACCAATGTACTGTGCTTTGGCAATACTACAGGTCAGGCTACAGTTAACGGTACAGGCGGAACAGGAGCGTATACCTATAGCTGGAACACTATACCGGTACAAACTGCTGCAACGGCAACTAATCTTGCAGCAGGAACGTATACGGTAACAGTAACCGACGCTAACCTTTGTACAACAACGCAAAGCTTCACTATAACACAGCCTTCTCAGGCACTAAGCATAACACCTAATACCTCACAGGTTAATGTATCATGTTTTGGAGGTACTAATGGTTCAGCAACCATAGCTGTAAACGGTGGAACAGGAACGTATACCTATAGTTGGAATACTACACCAGTTCAAACCAATGCTACAGCAACAGGCCTTACAGCCGGAACGTATAGTGTAACGGTAACCGATGCAAACGGATGTACGCTATCTAACAGCTTTACCATAACACAGCCTGCAGCACTTGTAGCTACGGCAGGACCTCAAACTAACGTATCTTGTTTTGGAGCAGCAAACGGGTCGGCTGCTGTAAACGTTACAGGAGGTACAGGAGCCTACTCTTATAGCTGGAATACGACTCCGGTACAAACTGCTGCTACCGCTTCAGGACTTGCAGCCGGCAGCTATACCGTAACTATAACCGATGCCAATGGTTGTACAACAACACAAATGTTCACTATTACACAGCCGCAGCAACTTACAGCAGGTGTAAATAATTTCACCAATGTGCTTTGCTTTGGAGCTGCTACAGGATCGGCAACTGTAACTGTTGCAGGAGGTACTTCACCCTACACTTATGCATGGAGTAACGGACAAACTGCAGCTACTGCTACCGGACTTACAGCAGGAACCTATACTGTAACTGTAACAGATGCCAACGGATGCCCAATCAATGCGGGAATAACCATTACACAACCATCAGCATTGGTTGCCACGGCAGGTGCACAAACCAACCTGCTATGTTTTGGTAACACTAACGGGTCGGCTACGGTAAATGTTACCGGAGGAACGGGAACCTATACTTACATCTGGAATACGACACCTGTACAAACAGCAGCCACTGCTTCAGGACTTACAGCAGGTATTTATACCGTAATGGTTACCGATGCCAACCTGTGTACAACAACACAGTCGTTTACCATTACACAGCCTCAGGCTGTTTCGGGTTACTTTACCGTTGCCAATTCCGATTGCCATGCAACCGGGTCGGCTACTGTTCACGCAGTAGGAGGCACTGCTCCATATACCTATCTGTGGTCTAATGGAACAGCAACACCAAACCTGCTGAATGCACTTCCGGGGACATATACGGTAACTATAACGGATGCAAATGGATGCTCGAATGTATTAAGCACGACAATTAATGGTACTGTACCTATCGTTATCATTTCTGCACCACAGTCGGTTCTCATTGACGGAGGGGAGACTGCAGTATTTACCGTACAGGCCCAGAATGCAACAACCTATCAGTGGCAGGTTAGTACAGACGGAGGGCAAACATTTACAAGCTTAAATTCTGGTGGCTCTATGCCGGGTTACTATGGTGTTGCAACAGCAACGCTTACTGTAGTGAATGCATATTATGCGATTAGTGGATATCAGTACAGGGTAGTATTGATGCAGCAAAACGGATGTTACATCTTGTCTGATGCAGCAGTGTTAACTGTAAATCCGCCGGTAGTGGGGACACCTGACATCAAACGACTGGAGATGACTATCTATCCTAATCCTGCTTCAACCGATGTATTTGTTAAAATCCCTGATTTTGGATTATTAGGTGATATAACGGTTGCTATGTACGACCTGAACGGAAGGATAGTAAGAACAGAAGAACTGATCACATCTGAAAATTATCGAATCGATGTTACAGGCCTTGAATCTGCTGTTTATATTATCAGCATAACTTCTGATGCTGGCAGAACTGATAAAAAGGTTACCATCAAAAAGTAATTAAAACTTTAAATTTATAAAAGAGCCGGCTCATAATGAGCCGGCTCTTTGTTTTTAATGTATTGTTATGAAATAAATCATTTCTTGAACCTATACTCATACTCCTTAAAGGGTTCCGATAAAAATTTATCGACAGCAACATTGAACGGTTCAGGATTTTGTCGTGGTACGCGATGGCCTTCTCCCGAAATAATTGCCAGATTCGCATTCGGGATATTCTTATAGATAAAGAGCGTGTGTTCCTCTTTTATCACATCCCTGTCGGTCGAAATAACCAGTACGGGAATCTTTATCTTTTGAAGGTCTTCTGCTGTGATATGCGGCTGAAATTCCATCATGCGATTCTTTTGCCTTTCCAGTTCCCAATCCTTTGAAGTGTCCTTAGCGGCCAGCATTTTCTCAGCATTAAGGCGCTCTGCTTTTATTTCGGTGATACCTTCAGGGTAGAGTCCGTCAGGCTGCATGTTGGCACTGAAGGCCACAATTTTCTTTAGATGTTCCGGTTGGTACATACCCATCATAATACCAATAATGCCTCCATCACTTTTCCCTATAACAGAAACCGATTCCAGTTTCATCTGGCGTATAAAAACAGCCATGTCATTAGCTTGCTGGCTATAGCTTAAGGTGTCTTTCCCCAGATCAGATTTTCCTCTTCCCCGGCAGTCAATAGCATATACTTTGTATTTTTTAGAGAAGAATTCTATTTGCGGAGCCCATCCTTTAATACCTGTTGAGTTTCCATGAATTAGCAATAAAGGCTCACCTTCTCCGTATGTTTCATAATAGTGTTTTACGCCATTTAGCGTAATGTATTTTCCAACTTCCTTATTATCTCCGTACTGAATTACAGTCTGTGCAGACAGGTGTAAACAGAAAATCAAAGCAAGAAGATGTAACGCGGTTTTCATAGGTTGGTGATTGATTGTGAATGCTCTAAGATAATATATCTCTTCTTTTGTTTTCAAGACAAGAGAAGAATTCCCTAACTTTATAGAACATAACCTCTTAATGGCATCGGTATGAATAGCAGCACAAAAGGCTTTCTGATCTTCATTGCAGTATTCTGTATTATCCTTGTATTGGGTGATATCTTCTTGTGGGTCAACATTACCAACCAATATTACGACCCGGACACTTTACGAAGAGAATATCTTGACAGATATCCATCGCAGGCCAGGAACATACAGGGGCTGAGCATACTCCCATTGATACTGCTGGTGTTTGCTTCGCTGGTGTTTATCCGTTCGGCAAAAACCAATTTCATTAAGGTAACTGCTGCAACTATTGCTGTAGTGCTGGCACTTATCATTATCTGGAAAATGTTTTACCTTATGTAAATACTTATATTATCTTCGCCCCTACGAAAAATTATTGATGCTCCCTATCGCTTACCATTCTATTTACAAACATCCGCTTCCGGAAGGACACCGCTTCCCGATGATAAAATATGAACTGCTGCCACAGCAGCTGCTTCATGAAGGTACGGCAATACCTGCTGATTTTCACGAGCCCGGCCTGCCTGATATGGCCAATATACTGGCAGTGCACGATAAAATCTATGTGGATGAACTGCTCAATCTAACGCTCGACCCACGAGCAGTGCGCAAGATTGGTTTTCCGCTTTCGGCAGAATTGGTAGAACGTGAATTGCGCATTGCACAGGGAACGATCTGGGGAGTGCATAAAGCTATTGAACATGGTATCGCCTTCAATATTGCCGGAGGTACGCATCATGCCTATAGCGACCACGGCGAAGCCTTCTGCCTATTGAACGACCAGGCTATCGGGGCTCAGTACCTCATCAATAACAATCTTGCCAAAAAGGTTCTGATTGTGGACCTCGATGTGCATCAGGGGAATGGCACTGCGGAGATCTTTACAGATAATGATGCTGTGTTTACCTTCTCTATGCACGGAAAGACCAACTATCCATTCAAAAAAGAAATATCCGACCTCGATATTGCCCTTCCGGACAATACAGGAGATGAAGAATACCTGTCAATACTCCATGAAACGCTTCCTAAACTCATCGACGAACAAAAACCGGATTTCATCTTTTACCTGAGCGGGGTAGACATACTGGCATCAGATAAGCTTGGCAAACTGGGCTGTTCGCTTAATGGATGTAAACAGCGCGATGCGTTTGTGTTATCGCTTTGCCGTAAATTAGAAATCCCGGTGCAGTGTAGTATGGGTGGTGGCTATAGCCCGGATATTAAGGTTATTATTGAGGCACATGCGAATACCTATAGAGTTGCGAGGGGATTATATTAGATTTTTCTCTTTCTTTTGTCTTGAAACAAAAGAAACAAAAATTCAAGGCTGGCACCTGTTTACGCTACAAATCATTCGCTTCGTCTAAAAGATTTGAACTCGCTTCGCTCAAACAGAAAATCTTTCTTAACGCCTCTTCTCATGATTTGCTTAACGCTAAACAGCTGATGCCTTAGCTCCAGTCATAACCTACAGCCGTAATCGGATATTGGGACAGGGGTGAAAATAAAAAAGCCCTTTCGCTGGGGGCAGTCGAAAGGGCCAAAACCTCCTTTATATAAAACCGGTTTTATTTACCTAAAAGCAGCACGTCACTAACAACAACCTCTGTAATGTAGCGTTTCTCTCCATTTTTGTCGTCGTAGCTGCGATGCGTCAGCTTGCCCTCTATGGCCAGCTCTTTACCTTTAGTGACATACTTCTCAATAATCTCGGCGGTCTTCCCCCAGGCGGTCACTGTGTGCCACTGGGTATCAGTTATGCGCTCGCCTTTGTCGTTGGTATAGCTCTCATTCGTTGCGAGTACCAGACGGGCAAGTTTTTTCCCGGCGTCAAAAATTTTGATCTCAGGGTCGGCTCCTGCGTTACCTATCAGCTGTACTTTGTTTTTTAATGCGTTCATGGCGTGTAAAAATTAAATTGTTATTGTTAAATCATTTCCTGCTGTACGAGATTATTTCGTAGTTTCAACATTGCAAAATTGCGCCGGCTGCCAAAACTTATTCGGTTGTTAACTGTTTATGGTCGGTTGTAGTTATTTGTAAACGTTTGTAAACGGAAAAATTATTTGTATATTTACATAATATCAGGAGATTATGCAGGCAGAGATAAACAAGGTAGAATTACGAAATTTAAGGATAGAAGATTATAAAGAGCTGCGCGTCTCGATGCAGCATGCCTATAAGGATGTAGATCTTGATATGGACGAACCCTATTGGGCTGAGAAAGACATCAAGCGCCTGCTTAAGATCTTCCCCGAAGGGCAACTGGTGGTTTTGGTAGACGACAAAGTGGTAGGGTCTGCGCTTTCGCTTATTGTTGACCATAAAAAAGCTACTGCAAACCATACCTACGAAAAGATTATCGGTAATTACACATTTGACACCCACGATTATGAGGGTGAGGTGCTTTATGGTATCGATGTATTCATAGATCCTGAATATCGTGGCCTTCGTTTGGGCAGGCGTTTGTATGAGGCCCGTAAAGAACTCTGCGAACAACTGAACCTGCGCTCGATCATTTTTGCGGGCAGGATGCCCGGTTTTGACGAACACGCTAACGAACTTACTCCAAAGGAATATATCGAAAAAGTACGTCTTAAAGAGATACACGATCCCGTACTGGCATTTCAGCTAAGCAATGATTTTCACGTAATAAGGATTATGCGCAATTATCTTGAGGGCGACAAAAACTCTCAGGATTATGCGGTGCTTATGGAGTGGAGCAACATTTATTATGATAAAAGTCCTGTACTTATCAATACCCGTAAGAGTATCATACGTTTAGGATTGGTACAGTGGCAAATGCGACCGCTGGCAAATGTAGAAGCGCTTTTTGAACAGGCCGAATTTTTTATCGATGCGGTGTCAGGCTATGGAAGCGATTTTGCCCTGTTCCCTGAACTATTTATCGCTCCGCTTATGGCCGACTTTAACCACCTGAGCGAGGCTGATGCCATCAGGGAAATTGCGCGCTATAGTGAACCTATCCGTAAACGTTTCCAGGAGATGGCTATTTCTTACAATATCAACATCATTACCGGAAGCA